>JBDOMX010000705.1:0-2191 GCA_039831615.1 Planctomycetaceae bacterium | reverse complement strand
CACCTTCAGGCACACATTCACAGTTTGTTTCCAAAGGCGTCTGTCGAAGCCGTCGAAGTCGGCGAGGCTGTCGTCCTACGGGGCTGGGTGACACACCCGGAGCACATCACCGAGTTAGTGGAAGTTGCTCAACAGTTCTACCCCGAAGTTCTGAATCAGATGAAAGTGGGCGGCGTGCAGCAGGTGCAGCTCCACGTTCGGGTGATGGAGATTCAACGCACCAAGGTGCGGCGGCTGGGAATGAATTTCCTCTTCGCGAATAACAGCGGATACTTGGCCAGCACGGTTGGTTCGTTGTCCCCCATCCAATCACTTTCGGCTTCCGCCGGCTCCGTGCCGTCGCTGGAAGTCAGCGCCAATGCCCTGTCGGATCCGACAATCGCGTTCGGATTGGTCAACGCAAGTAGCGTCTTTCAGGGATTTGTCGAGGCGTTGAAACAGGAGGGCCTGTTGAAAATCATGGCCCAACCCAGCATCACCACCATGAATGGTCGCCCAGCGTCATTACTCAATGGTGGCGAGTTCCCCATTTTGGTTCCAGCGGGATTGGGGACCGTGGGCGTCGAGTTTCGAGAGTTTGGTGTGCGGATCGAAGTGGTGCCGATCATACTTGGTGGCGGCCGTCTGCGTCTCGAACTCCAGCCCGAAGTCAGTGAGCGTGATTTTGCCAACGCAATCAGCGTGCAGGGAGTGACGGTACCAGGTCTGACGGTCCGTCGAGCCAATACACAGGTTGAGATGGGTTTTGGAGAAACCTTAATGATTGCAGGCCTGATTGCTAGTCGACATACGGCTGAAACCGATAAGCTTCCGCTTTTCGGTGAACTGCCTTGGATTGGAGCAGCGTTTAGCCGCAAACGGTTTGAAGAAGTCGAAACAGAACTCGTGATTCTCGTAACACCAGAATTCGTTGCGCCATTGAAACGAGCCGATGTACCCGTTGGTGGGCCTGGCGCATTTACAACCGCGCCCGTCGATCGAGAATTGTTTTTCAATCAGATGATTGAAGTTCCTAATTATGGAGAACCTCATCTGGGAGACCTCACACTTCCCAGTTCCAAGTCAGGAACACCAGCCGCGCCTGGTTACGACAATCCACAGCCGATACGGCAACCGCGGCCGCAGCTGCCTCCGGTACCAACTGCCGGCTCAACCAACGGGCGAGGCCGGCCGACTTCCCAACGCGGGCAGGCGTTTCCAAATGCGATTCGCCAAACCAACGCGATCCACCCCGTTGATCGAAGTGTGCCGTTGGACAGCCGACGTGCACCATCGTCGTTCGTTCGATCCACGCCGCCGACACGTCCAAATCTGCGACTGCAACAGCCCAAGCGGCTCGCAAACGATCGTCCAGAATTGACACGCACGGCGGGCGCACGGCGGCCGGATCGCTCCTTGCGTCCCAGCTTGATTGCTCCGAAACCGAATGCCAATTAAGACGCCGATGCGATTTTTCTTGTGTCATTGTCTAAGCCGAACAGATCAAAACAGGCATCCCAGAAATGAAGAGCGTCATACGACTGGCGATTGTCGATCCAAATGACACGACACGCGGTTCTCTCAAGAATCTGCTGCTCGGTATCGACATGGTCTGGTTGGAAGCCGAGTGCTCGCGATACGAGTTCTTTATTGATGTCGTTGATCAAACCAACCCGCACATTGCTCTGATTTGTTTGGACTCCGATGTTGAAAAGGGCCTGTCCCTAATCGCCGAAGTGAAGCGGAAGTCTCGAAAATGCGATGTGCTCGTGGTCAGCGCTTCTCAAGAGGGAAGTTTGATCCTGCAAGCGATGCGCAATGGAGCACGAGAGTTTTTGAACTTGCCGCTCAAGATCGAAGATTTTCTCGCGGCCCTCGATCGCATTATGAGCGTTGATGGAGGCTTTGGTGGCGACGATCCCGTGCGGTCCAGTCAGGTGATTACTGTGGCAGGGGCCAGTGGAGGCGTGGGCTGTACCTCACTTTCCACAAATCTGGCCTGCATTTTAGCTCAGGACCCCAATAACGCGGTCGTCATTCTCGACCTGGATTTGGCGCTGGGAGATGCTGATATCTGGTTGGATATCATTCCCGACTATACGATTCAAGACGTGGCCGATAATATCTCTCGCCTGGACTATTCTCTGCTGAAACGCTCGCTGACACGCCACGATTGTGGAGCCTATCTCCTGCCGCGCCCGGTGAGAATGGA
>JBDOMX010000665.1:0-2191 GCA_039831615.1 Planctomycetaceae bacterium | reverse complement strand
ACAGCAGGATCGCTTCGACTGGGCAAACGGATTGGATGTACCGACTGTAGAGAGCGTGCCCGATTTTGAGTATCTCTACTGGGTCGGCTGCGCAGCCTCATACGACCGCCGCGTGCAGCGGGTCGCCCGCAGCGTGGTCTGGCTCCTGACGCAGGCGAACGTTCGGTTTGCCGTGCTTGGGCCCGAGGAACGGTGCACGGGCGAATCGGCTCGAAGGATGGGGGACGAATTTGTCTTTCAGGAACTTGCCGAAAAAAACATCGAAATTCTCAGAGAACATGCGGTTCGAAAAATCGTCACCCACTGCCCGCACTGTCTCAACAGCCTCCAGAACGATTATTCGCAATTCGGGGGCAATTATGAAGTCGTGCATCATTCCGTGCTGCTCGCCTCGCTCATCGAGTCGGGCCGACTCCCCCAACCGTCCCGCACAGTCGCTGAAACAATCACCTACCACGATCCCTGTTACTTGGCGCGCACCGGCGGGGTCACGGAGCCACCACGTGAGTTGATTCAAATTGCCACGGGCCCCGAGGACCACCGAGGTGAGATCGCAGAAATGCCGCGCCATGCTCGGGAGACATCCTGTTGTGGTGCTGGGGGAGGCCGCATGTGGTTTGACGATTCCGCCGATGAGCGAATCGGACGATCCCGCGTGGCCGAGGCGGTCGATACCGGCGCCGATACGCTCGCCGTCTCCTGCCCGTTTTGTCTGATCATGCTCAAAGATGGGATTGCCGATGCGGCATCTGAGTTAGAAATCCGAGATGTGGCTGAGATTCTGTCTGCCTCACTTGGGTATGAACAACCAGACAGGGCAAGCGGTGCACGCACAGAGTAAAAATGTTTTCATGATCGATTTGGACCGCACCACAAGAGGAAGAACGTAATGGCTGGACCCGACGATGCGGCAATCGTGATCATTGGCGGGGGTGCGGTCGGCTGTGGTGTCGCCTACCAACTGGCCCTCGCAGGTGAGCGGGATGTGTTGCTTTTGGAAAAAGAAAACGCAGTAGCCACGGCCACCACCAGTCAGGCCGCAGGGCTGGTAGGACAGGTCCGCAGCACGGTAGAGCGGGTCGCACTGGCCAAGTGGTCCGTCGAAACGTTTACGAAAATGCAGGACGATCCCGAGGTCAACCCCTCCTGGCGACAGGTGGGTTCGCTACGGGTCGCACTCACCGATGAGCGGGTTGATGAATTCAAACGCTTGGCACGTGTGGCTAGCGATGCTGCGCTGGAGGTACACTTTCTGGAGAATGCGGAAGCGCAGCGACTCTGGCCCGCACTGAATTTCGAACGGGCACGAGCGGTTCTCCATTGCCCCACTGACGGCTACCTGCAACCGTACGACCTCACGATGGCCTATGTTAAAAAATGTCGCTCCCTCGGTGTCCGGTTCGAGACATCAACGGAGGTATTGGATATCGACCAGCATGAAGGCCGCATCACGGGGGTGCAAACCAATCGCGGACCCATTGCCTGTCGAACTGTTATCAACGCCGCAGGTGCCCACGCCTACCATGTCGCCGGAATGGTTGGCCTGGAGCTTCCGATTGTCCCCGTGCGGCACGAATTTCTGATCACTGTCGGCTGCGACGGCATGGACCCACAATTGCCGGTGGTACGGATTCCCGATGGTTCAATCTACTTGCGGTCGGAAGTTGGCGCACTGCTGCTCGGCGGCTGGGAATCGGGCGCGTTGGATGCCGATCCCCGCACCTATGGATCCACCGTCCCTCCACTCGAAGCCGACTACGATGCGATGGCGTTTTTTGTTGAGCAGCTCGCACCGCAGTTTCCCCAGATCGAAGAATTGGGGATACGGAGTATTTTCAAAGGATGGCCAACGTTCACGCCGGATGGTCGTTTCATCGTCGGAGAGAGCCGACGCGTTCGGGGTTTTGTGATGGCGGGCGGTTGCAATGCCCACGGCGTTTCCGGTTCGGCGGGAATTGGCAGACACGTTCTCGAATCGATGCTAAATCCGGACCCCTCGCCCTATGTCCGCAGTCTCAGTCCCGACCGTTTTCTGGACCATGCGTGGAACTGGGATCAGGTACGGCGGCAGGCACGCCACATTTACGAAACGTACTACGGAATCGACAGTTGAAAAACATTGGATCTGGAGATTCTCTATGGCCCGACGCCGAACACCATCCGGAAAACAATTCCGCGTCGCACTGCTCAT
>JBDOMX010000022.1:0-2192 GCA_039831615.1 Planctomycetaceae bacterium | reverse complement strand
TCAGCCGGACTCGTTCACCGTCACGCTTTCACCGGGTGGCAGCGATGTGGCTTCGAATGCTGCGGCATTGAAAGTGCGGACAGAACTCACCTCGGAAAACACCGGAGCACCGGTCAGCACGGAAGAGTTCCGGCTGTTGTCGGGAACTCCACTCCATGCAGTCGCTGATACAGCGGGTCTGCCTGATGGTGGATACATATTCCGAATCGGAATCTCGAAAAGCGCCGGCAACACACTTCTCAATACCGGACACTATTTTGTCTGTGTCGGGCAGGAGTATCCGGAACTCAAATCCGATCTTGTCAGTCTCGGGCACAGCATTGAACAACATTCGTACCGGTCCGAATCGCTGAAATTCGCCAGAAGCAGTTTCATGTTCCTGGAATACCTGGTCAAAGAAGCTGCGAAAGTTCTGGAAGAAGGCACCATTGCCGACACCTTTTCCACCAGTGCGTACCGCAGGAATCTTGACCTCGCACAAGAGTCCGTCCGTGAGGCGAAAACACTTGCCGAGGTTTTCGCAAACGACACGGATCCACTCGCCTCAAAGCTGGCGTTAGGTACGGCGTCGAATGCAGACCCGCTTGCCGGACAGACCGGTGTGATCCAGCGCGCGTATCTGTCGACGTTCCATCGGGAACTGCGGCCATACACCGTCTTCGTGCCGAGCACGTATGATCCTGCCCGGCCGACACCGCTGATCGCGTTGATGTTGACGCCAGGCCCCACACCTGACTGGAGATCTTCGCCGGCAGAACGTGGCAGCGTGCATTCCGAATCGTTGGCATTGGCTGAGAAGAAGGGGTACCTCATTGTCTGGCCCACCGGCCGCCGTCTGGAGGCTGAGGTCAATTTCTTTGATGTGCTGCGGGAGATGAAGCAGGACTACAACATTGACGAAGACCGCATCTACATGATGGGAGTTTCCGGGGGAGGACTCGCGTCCTGGCTGATTGGACTGCGATTTCCTGAGCAGATCGCAGCGATCTGCCCCATTTCCGCGTTGACCGTCGTGTCTGAGTCAACTGAAAGGCCGGAAAAGACATCCACGGCCCTGCTCAGAGAACGTTCCGCCTACCATTTTCCCATGAACGCGCTGCATGTCCCCGTGATCATGCTGCATGGCGATGCAGACACCACAAGTCTGTGCGAACTTCAGGCCCGTCCCATGGCCAGAAGGATGAACGAACTGGGACTGGAACTGGAATACGTTGAATATCCCGGCGTTGGACACGGTCTGGGGGACTCCTACGCCGACGGATTTGCCCGAGCACTCGCCTTCTTCGACAGACATCGAAACGTACGACATCCGCGCACAATCGATTACTCAACCCCCGGCATGCGGTACAACAAAGCCTACTGGATCAGGATTGGCGGATTCCAAAAGAAGGGTCGGTTCGCTCGCGTTGAGGCCAGCGCCGAAGGGAATACCGTCGAGATCAGAACTGAGAATGTTGCGGGGTTCAGTATCCTGCGTGACGAAGTCGTCTTCGACGTGGCGAAACCACTCACCGTGTTCATTGACAGGGCCATGGTTTACAAGGGACCGTTGCCAACGTCCGGCGGCGTTGGGTTTTCCCGGGCGTCCGGAGGCGACTGGCACCTGCAATAGACTCAACGCGAGTACATGGGTCGCCCGCAAAAACAAGTGACATCGTTCATAAACACATCGACGATCAGTTCTTCTCGCTTCACCACCCAAGCGTCACGGCCGAGCGCCATTCGAACATGATGACTGACAAAGAGCTGCGGGCTGCCTCACCGTAACCTCAACGTCGGATGTTGGCGAACTCTTTGACTCTGGCCGTGAGTGCCGTCTCCGTGGGCAGCCGTTCCATGGAACTGGCGCCATAGAATCCGTCAACGGTCTCGAGTTCACGGAGAATGAATGCAGCGTCTTCCGGCATCGCGATCGGGCCGCCGTGGCACAGGATAATGACATCATCACGCACTTTTCGGGCTGCTTCAGCAATCCGGCCCACGCGAGGCACACACTCGGCCAGTGTCACCGCTGTATTCGCACCGATGGTTCCGCTGGTCGTCAAACCCATGTGAGCCACAATAATGTCTGCTCCGGCGGCTGTCAGTTCCTTCGACTGTTCAGCGTCAAACGCGTAGGGCGTCGTCAGCATGTCCATTTCGTGTGCCGCCGCGATGCAATCCACTTCCAGCGCGAAGCCCATTCCTGTTTC
>JBDOMX010000915.1:0-9460 GCA_039831615.1 Planctomycetaceae bacterium | reverse complement strand
CGACCGCGGGCCGGCACGTACAGCCATCACGACAATCGCGGCAGAGCGCGACGATCAACAGAAGCAGTTGGTGGCAAAGTATCAGTCGCAACTCACCATAGATGACACAGCAATCGACGCTGCTCTGTCGACCGACGAAAAGCAGGAACTCGCAGAAATCTCCGCACGAATACCGGAACTCGCAGCCGGTCGTCGGTCGTATGAATACATTTCGATTGCAACCGAATCTCCGGCCCGGACTGCGACGCATGTGTTGCGACGGGGAAACTACCTGCGACCCGGCCTCGAAGTGAATCCGGAGTTGCCTGAGATTCTGGTACCGGAGTCTGAAGGACCGGCACTGGCGACCGACTCGCCCGCCCATCTCAGCGGCCGGCGACTGGCTCTGGCCCGGTCCGTCACCGATCCGGATTCACTTGCCGGAAATCACGTCGCCCGCGTTTTCGTTAATCGGGTCTGGCAACAGGTCTTTGGTCGCGGCATCGTGGAAACAAGCGACAACCTCGGCGTCTCCGGTGCAAAGCCGTCGCATCCAAAACTGCTTGACTGGTTGACGATTCGATTCATCGAAAGTGGCTGGCGTGTGAAGCCTCTGATTCGGCTGATGGTATTGTCGACTGCGTATCGGCAGAATTCGTACGGCGAAGTGTCCAGTATCGATCCGGACAATCATCTGCTTTGGCGTATGAATCTCAGGCAGCTTGACTCCGAACAGTTGCGAGACGCGATTCTGACTGTCAGTGGCAAACTCGATCGCCAGCTCGGCGGGCCACCAATCCCGCTGGACCCACGGCCGGATGGAATGGTTGTGCTGAAGACTGATGCTCTCCCGGCCGGAACGACGCCCTGGCGCCGCAGCGTGTACATACTCGGCCGCCGAAATTATCACCTCACGTTTATGCGCGTATTCGACCAGCCAATTGTTGCTCGGAACTGCGCCGTCAGAAAACCGAGTGCCGTGGTGACTCAATCACTGGCGCTGCTACACGACGACTTCATGTTCGAACAGTCGGAGTTTCTTGCAGAACGCGTTGCCAGGGAGGCCACTGGTGAATCCTGCGATGATCGAGTGAAGGCAGCCTGGCGGATTGTGCTGGGGCGATTTCCGGACGAGGAAGAAACCAGGCTGTGTCGCGAGTTGCTGGAACGACATATCAATCAGTATTCAAGAACCGAACAGCAGCCTGAGCAGCGGGCTCTTGTCCAGCTGTGCCACATGCTGCTCAACACGAGTGAGTTCCTGTATGTTCAATAGCATGAATCGCCGTCAAATGCTGGAGACCAGCGCTCTTGGGTTCGGTGCGATGGCGTTGTCCGCAATGACGGAAGACGGCCGGGCCGAAAGCCTGGAGGATCGAGTCACGCGCTCCCGGCAATTCCCGGCAAAAGCGAAATCCGTTGTGTTCATGATGCAGAACGGCGGTCCGGGTCAAATGGACCTCTTCGATCCGAAACCCGACCTCACAAAACACAGTGGAAAGGTCCACGTCGAGAAAGTCGAGATGTTTCAGCCTGGCAGTGAAGGCAATCGCCTGCTGGGCACGCCTTTGAAGTTTCGTCGATACGGCGACTGTGGGATGGAGATGGCAGAGATCCTGCCGCACATAGGCTCGGTCGCTGACGATGTCTGCCTGATCCGATCGGCATGGAACTACCACAACAACCACACTGAATCGCTGGTGTCGATGAATACCGGGAAGATCTTTCAGGGTCGTCCGGCACTCGGTTCGTGGGTCAGCTACGCGCTGGGAACCGAGAATCAAAATCTGCCGGCGTACATCGTGTTGCGCGATCCGGACGGCTACAACACGAGCGGAACGCTGCTTTGGCAGAACGGATTCATGCCGGCTCTTTATCGCGGCACAGAGGTCAGCACACGTGGCACTCCTGTGCTCAATCTGAACCCATCACGGCCGGTTCCGCCAGAGGTTCAATCAGACAACCTGGAATTGCTGGCGAAGCTGAACCGCCGACACCAGCGACAGTTTGCTTACGAATCCGCTCTGGAAGCCCGCATTCAAAACTACGAGCTGGCGGCACGGATGCAGCTTGCCGCTGCAGAAACCCTCGATCTGTCGGACGAAACAGCATCCACGCGAAAAATGTACGGTCTCGACGACGAAATAACCGCGGGATACGGAAAACGCTGCCTGATGGCTCGGCGGCTCATTGAGTCGGGTGTCCGTTTCGTCCAGATTTTCCCGCCGGTCAAGCCGGGAAGTCAGCCCTGGGATTCGCACGGTAACGTCAAAACACAGAACGAAAAAATCTGCATGCGATGTGACCAGGGTTCGGCCGCGCTGATCCACGACCTGAAGCAGCGCGGTCTGCTGGATTCAACGATTGTGATATGGACAGGTGAATTCGGTCGGCTTCCTGTCTCTCAGAACGGCAGTGGCCGCGACCATAACCGTAACGCATTCAGCCTCATCGTGTCCGGGGGTGGTTTCAGGTCCGGACATGTCCACGGGGCGACGGACGATATCGGTTACAAATCTGTCGTGGATCGTGTCAGCGTTGCCGACCTGCATGCGACTGTGCTGCACCAATTGGGATTTGACCACAATCGGCTGACGTATCTCCACAACAGTCGTCCGGAGACATTGACCGACTCCGTCGTCACGAACGCTCGTGTCGTCAACGGAGTCATCGACAACCCGGTGCAAAGTGCGTAACGGTCTCAGGACAGCACTTCATTGATGACATACCCATGCACGTCAGTCAGACGTCGGTCGAAGCCGTTGTGGTACCAGGTGAGCTTTTCATGGTTGAAGCCAAGCAGGTGCAACACTGTAGCGTAGTAGTCCCAAACGGTGGTGGGACTCACTTCGGCTCGACGACCAAATTCGTCGGTGGCTCCGTAACTGGTACCGCCCTTTACGCCCGCACCCATCATCCAGCAGGTGAAGCCGTCAGCGTTGTGATCCCGGCCGACCGTGCCAAGCTGGTGTGTCGGCATGCGACCGAATTCGGTCGTCCAAAGCACCAGGGTATCTTCGAGCAGTCCTGATTGTTTCAAATCAGTCAGCAATGCTGCGGTGGGCTGGTCAAAAATCGGACAGTGCCGCTCGTAGTCCGCTTTCAGTGTCTTGTGAGCATCCCAGTTGAGCAGTCCATCCACGCCGGAGGCGCGCGAAGCGCAATAGAGATTGACACAGCGAACGTCGCGTTCCAGCAGCCGTCGTGCCAGCAGACAGTTTCGCGCGTAGGCCGCCTTGAGCGGATTCTCATCCTTCGTGCCGTAGGCCTTGTGAACTGCTTCTGACTCGCGTGACAGTTCCGACACTTCGGGAGCGGAAAGCTGCATCCTGGCAGCCAGTTCATACGCCGCAACGCGGGCCTGCAGGTCAGTCTCAGCCGGATTGGCGGCGGCGAAACTGCGATTCAAACGAGCCAGCAGACCACGTGATGCCGACTCTTCGGCTTCCGAGATTCCAGCAGGTCGAGTCAGATTCCGAATCGGCTTCTGGTCGCTCATCATGGTCGCCTGGTGCCGTGCCGGCAAAAAACCGTTTGACCAGTTCGCTTTTCCGTTCGGAGGTTCGCCGCGTATGTCCGAAATGGCGACGTACGTCGGCAGATTGTCGTTTTCGCTGCCAAGTGCGTAACTGATCCACGCTCCGGCGCTTGGAAAGCCTTCGGTTGGATGTCCGGTGTTCATGAAAATACAACCCGGGCCGTGCGTGTTGGTCCTGCTGTGCATGGCATGCATGAATGCAATGTCGTCGACATGTCTGGCCATATTCGGCAGCATCGATGTTATGTGCTTGCCGCAGTCGCCCGACTGAATGAATGACCACGGACTCTTCATCAGGTTGCCGTTCCTGCCCTGGAACGAGAAGAAGTCTTCCTCACCCGGCAGCGGCTGACCGTGGTACTTCTCCAGCGATGGCTTGTACTCCCACAAATCCATATGCGACGCCGCACCGGGGCAGAAAACCTGCAAAACGCGATTTGCTTTGGCGGCGTGGTGCGTTTGGCCACGGCCTGGCTGGAACCTGGATTGTTCGGCCGTGGAGGCAGTGGTCAGCAGGTGCATCAGGCCGATTCCACCCAGTCCGGTGGAAACGTTGCCCAGTAATCGTCGTCGCGTCAGATCGGCAAGTTGATTCAGATGTATGTTCATGGCTTCCTCGGGCGGCAGCCGTTGAGTGAATTCGCGGAATGTAGCGGTGTCCGCTCAGCGCACATAGATCATCTCACTGGTGTTCAGCAGCACGCGGCACAATGCCGTGAGTCCATGGTTGTCGACCAGCTCGCGACAGGCGGCGCCTTCGTTATCGGTTGGCTGTCTGGAATAGCAAAGTTCATACACGCGACGAATCTGAGCGTCCTGATCATCACCGGCGTCAGTTTGCAGTCGTTCGGCCAGGGCGCGGGCCATGTCCAGCGTGAAGCTGTGGTTGAGCATCGTCAGTGCCTGCAGCGGGGTCGTGGTCTCGGCTCGCCTGGGAGCGGAGAACGTGCAGTCCGGCTGGTCGAAGTCCGTCATCAGATCGATGACCGATGCGCGTGCATTCTGGTGGTAAACCGCTCGGCGGTATGTTTCCGGTCCATGTTCATCGAGCGGCAGGTAGGTGCAAACGTTGTCCTGCAGAAAACGGTACAACCGAAAACCAGGACCGCCATCGGGAACAGGACTGTCTTCGGAGATACCGGATTGTGAGTCTTCCTCAAACTTCTGAACGTTTCTTTCGAACGCGTGGCTGCGTTCAAGCTGTCCAGCGACAGAGAGGATGGTGTCACGAACTTCTTCCGCGGAAAGTCGTCGCGGTGGGAAACGCCAGAGCAATCGCGCATCGCCATCGACCTTTGCCGCGTCTGCTCGATACTCGGACGACTGCATCCAGGTCTGCGACGTCATGATCAGCCGGTGCAGCTCTTTGAGTCGCCACTCGTTCTGCTTCAGTTTGAGAGCAAGAAAATCGAGCAACTCAGGATGAGTGGGCCTTCCGCCCATATATCCGAAGTCACTGGGCGTATCCACGATGCCTGTACCGAAGTGGTAATGCCACAGGCGATTTGCCAGCACCCGTGGAGTTACCGGGTTGTCCGAGTGTACGATCCAATCGGCCAGTGCCAGACGCCGCTCCGCCTCGGGAGTATCGGCCGACAGCTGATAGCTCTCGAAGCCAGACTCGACAGCCGCCGGCGCGCCAGTGCTGAACACTGACAGACCTGCCGGAACAACTGCCTCACCTTTGTTCTGAGGGCTGCCGCCGACGAAAACGTGAAAAGGGCCCTGAGCGTCCTCGGAAACGCGTCTTCCGATCCAAACAGACGGCAGCGCCGGAACATCAGCGATTTCCTGACTCACTGCCGTCAACGCGTTCACGATTCGCGATTGGTCAGCCTGCTCTTCCTGGGTGATTTCAAGCTCAAGCAACCGACGATTCAAGTGGCCGTCGCCATCGGGCAGCTTTCGGTCGCGCCCGTTGGCCACTTCGCGCCAGGTTTCTCCGTCATCTGAGACCTCGATGCGATACTCGGCGACGAATGAAAATTTCCGCTGCTGCGGAGTCTGCTCACCCTTGGCGCTGGAAAAGACAACACGATTGACCAGCGTCGGCTGAGCCAGTTCGATTGTCAGGTCAGTTGCAGCCGAAATGAACGCGGCGCCGGTTTTTCCATCGATGGTGTGTTGCGGTCCGTAGGCATTTGGGAAATCTTCAATCTGCCGAGCTTTACCTGTGGCCTTTCCACCGTTCGCAGCGAGCGCCACGTTGCGAGGCTCCTGGGTCAGGTTTTCGATGGCCTGCGGATGTTCATGACTCGACCACACTTCGAACTCGTCAATGTGAAACCCGGTCGCGGAGTCGGGATCATCGTCCCGCGATTCACACACCAGTCGGACGAATTTTGCCACAACGGGTTCGAAATGTTCCACCGTCCCCGTTCGATCGACCGGCGGACGAGTCCAGCCTGCCTGATATTCCGTCAGGCGCTCTTTCCCCCGCTTCAGGATCGCTGACCGCAGGTCTGCTCGTTTCTGTTCGAGTGTGGATTCGCGCTCGTGGAGAGGAGTGAGTATCGCATCCCGCCTGGATTTCGCCTCCGGAGTCGCCAGCTCTGCCGAGCCATGTCGTATGCCGGAGAATGTTGCGTACAGGCTGTAGTAGTCCTGTTGAGTAATCGGATCGAATTTGTGGTCATGACAACGTGCACATCCAGCCGTCATCCCCAGAAATGCTTCGCTGGTTGTCCGAATGATCTCGTCAAGCGTGTTGGCCCGAATCTGAGCTGCCTGGGCGGGGTCCTGATTTCCCACATCGTCGTAAGGCCCGGCAACCAGAAATGCAGATCCAACGGCGACCGAGGGATCATCCTGACCGATGACATCACCCGCGATGTGTTCACGAATGAACTGGTCGAACGGTTTGTCTTCGTTGATGCACCGGATCACATAATCACGAAACGGCCACAGGTTGTTGATGACGACGTTCCGCTCGTATCCGTTACTTTCACCGAAACGGACGACGTCCAGCCAGTGACGTCCCCAGCGTTCGCCATAGTGAGGCGACTCCAGCAGCTGATCGATTAGTTTTTGATAAGCCAACGGATCAGGATCGTTCACGAAAGACTCCACGTCTTCCGGTGTGGGCGGCAGGCCGATCAGATCGTAAGTTGCGCGACGAATCAATGTCCGACGGTCCGCCGGCGGATTGAGCGATAACTTATGTTCACTCAATTTTGCTCGGATAAAATCGTCAATCGTGAGACTCCGGTCCTGAACAGCCGGTGTCGAGGAAATCCGGGCGACGTCCAGCGGCTGCAATGACCACCAGTCTGCATCCGCTCGAGACGTCTCCCTGATGATCACGCCGGATGACCAGGTGGCTCCGCTCTCGATCCAGCGTCGCAGCAGCATTACCTGCTGTTCAGAAAGCGGATCTGCTCCCTTCGGCATGGCAGGTGGTTCCCCGCCAACACCGCTCACGAGTTCGAGCAGGTGACTGTTGTCCGAATCACCGGGAATGACATGCTCATTCGCCAGCAGATCATCGAACGTAGCGAGCGATACGTCGCCTTTGGCGTTGCCCGGCGAATGACAACTTATGCAGTGTTGTTCGAAGATCGGAGCAATCAGACTTCTGAAGTCCACGGACTCATTGTCTGCCCCCACCACCGACTGCAGGCAGGCGATACTGACAAGGATGAATGACAATCGAATCCGCACACCGTGCCTATGCCGTTTGCCAATTGTTCCTGCGGGGATGGGTATCACTGCTGCACTGGTCTCGGACATCAAGTGACAATTTCAAGAATAAGGATCGTCGCCGGGCACGCTTCATCATTTTGGCGCAAACGAACAGGACCGAATCCTGTCATGTTATCCGTGGAAGCATACCATGTCGAGATTTGGACCAGACACCAGCGACGTCCCGTATTGTTCGTTTGATGCCGCGCCGGGAGGCGATGGCAGGATGCGATCTGACCGCAGGAATCTCAAGCCGGCGACTGCCGATCTGGCGTTTGACGATGTCCTGGTGTGCCAGCACAGGTCAGCCGCCGCCGATGACGGGCAAAAAATGGACTTCAGTTGCAGGCTGGACTCGAGTGGAAAGCGCACGCGTCATCACATGATCCACCGACAACTGCAGTGCGGGTGACAGCTGGCCGTTATCAAACAATCGTTCGCCGACACCGGGAAACTGTTTCGCCATCTCCTCCGCCACCTCACGCACCGTTGTCCCATCAACTGCAACCTGGGCAGCTCCAGTCAGTTGCTGAAGTTGTGGCGGAATGAAAACGATCGCCATGGGGAAGCCCCTGAATCTGTGGTTCCGCGGATGGGCAGATGCTCAGTTCTGCTTCATTGCTCGCCAGACCGCTGGAGGCGACATCGGCAATTCTCCGAATCGAACCCCCGTTGCACGGAAAACAGCGTTCGCAATGGCCGGTGGTGGCGGCACGATAGAAACTTCGCCGACTCCACGGACCCCGTACGGATGATCAGGATTAGGCACTTCAACAATGATCGTTTCGATTGCCGGGACGTCGTAGCAGGTCGGCATCCGATAATCGAGGAAACTCGCATTCCGCACGTGGCCCTGATCGTCGTAAAAATACTCTTCATTCAACGCCCAGCCAATGCCCTGCACTGAACCTCCCTGCATCTGGCCCTCAACATAACTGGGATGGATCGCAGTGCCGGCATCCTGCGAGGCCGTATAGCGGAGAATCGACACTTTGCCGGTTTCCGGATCGACTTCCACGTCGACCACATGAGCGGCGAACGCGTTGGTTGACCCCTGCGGGTCCACTGCTCCGCGGCCAACAACTGGTTCACCGATCGCATCAGCCTTGACAGCCAGTTCTTTGAACGTCAGCGACTGACCGTGGGCCTTATACACGCCTGCCGCGACGCTGACGTCGCCCGGATCACACTCCCAGATCAGCGCAGCCCGCTCGACCATCTGTCGCTGAATATCCAGACCCGCCTCATAGGCGGCCAAACCAGTCGCAAATGTGACTCTGCTGCCGCCGGTGACGTCCGTAAAGCCAACGCTGTCGGTGTCGACGACCTGGGGAATCACATCCTCGGCAGTGATGCCAAGTGTTTCTGCAAGCTGCATGGCGATGGATGTGCGAGTGCCTCCGATATCTGTGGAACCTTCGACCAGGGTAACCGTACCATCAGCGTTGACGTTGGCTGCAACGCAGGATTTGAGTCCGGCATTAAACCAGAAACCACAGGCCACGCCTCGTCCGCGATTTGGACCGGGAAGGGGCGACTTCCAATGTTCGCTGCCTTGAATCGCCTGCAGGCATTCCACCAGACCAACACGCGGATAGACGGGGCCGTCGACGCGGCGAGTTCCTTCTTTGGCGGCGTTGTTCAGCCGAAACTCGATAGGGTCGATGTTCAGCCGCACCGCCAGTTCATCGATGACGGATTCGGCTGCGAATGCGACGTGAGTTGAACCGGGCGCCCGATACGCCTGAGTTTTGGGTTTGTTCAACACCACGTCGAAACCATCGACCACAGCATTCGGCAGGTCGTAGCAACTAAAAACACACATGCACCCAGGGCCGATGACACCGCCGGGAAACGCTCCCGCGTCGAATGCCAGCCACGCCTCGCCCGCGGTTAGCTTCCCCTCTTTGGTCGCGCCCAGTTTCACACGCATGAACGATCCTGGCGTAGGACCAGTCGCCTCGAAGACTTCGTCCCGGCGCATCATGATCTTCACCGGGCGGCCGCATTTGCGGCTGAGCACAGCGGCGACTGGTTGTTCATAGACAGAGATCTTGCCACCGAAACCACCACCGATTTCACACGGGACAATCGTGATCTGCGAAATGGGCATTTTCAGGAGCGCAGCCATCTGCTGACGCACGACAAACGCACCCTGAGTGGCTGTCCAGATCTTCAGTCGGTCGTCTTCGTTCCACAGAGCAACGGAAACATGCGGTTCAATGTAACCCTGATGAACCGTGGCTGTGCGGAATTCCCGTT
>JBDOMX010000461.1:0-2195 GCA_039831615.1 Planctomycetaceae bacterium | reverse complement strand
TGATCACCAGAAAATCCTACGGCTTCCGCACGCAGAATGCATACGAAACAGCCCTCTACCACAACCTTGCAGACCTACCCATGCCAAACTTTACCCACTGTTTCTTCTGAGGAGGCATTTTTCCGTTCATCAGTGCAAATACTGACCACAGAACCGAATTGGCCGGAACACGAGGGTGGAATCGTATGAGAATTCCGCTGGTAACTTTGCTGATGACTGCGTTCGTCACTGCCGCCTGTAGTGACGATACGATTAACGTCGGCTCTCGGCGGCAACTGTTCGTCGATGATTTCATTGTGGAGAACATCCAAAAGTCCAGGACTCCTGTGATTCCAGAGGCGGCTGGACTCCAGCGATCCGGATCAGGAACAGCTTCCCGAAAACATCTTCTGTTGATCTGAAAGACGACATCGTGCGATCAACCATCACGTCTGCTTTATTCGCAGTCATGTTGCTGTCGGTCATTCCAGCTGGTGCTGCAGATACGAAACCACGGACCGTGTTCAACGACGACGCCCAGATGCTGCAGGAGGCTCCGCGAGAGGGCACTGCTGAATACGTGAAAACCTGGCTGGACAAGGAGGCGAACGCTGTCCCGTTTTCGACATTCGTGTTTCTCGCGGCAACCCCGGATATCTGCACGTACGATTCCACCGCTGGTGAAGTGTACGGCGATCGGCTGGGTGATGACTTTGAGAAAGGCTGGACACCAGGCATTCGCGGACTGCGGGCCGAAGGAACGGACGTGCTGCATGTCGTTACCGAACACATGCACGCGAAAGGCAAAAATGTACTGGCTGCGATCCGGATGAACGACACACACCATCGAGAGCTCAAGGCAAGTGAGCCGCACTGTTCGATGTTCGCCATCCAGAACCCGCAGTTTGTGATCAGGCAGCCGGATGGAAGGACGAACGAAACGGCACTCGATTACTCTTATCCCGAAGTCCGCCAGCATCGAATGGACATCATGCGAGAGATCGCAGAAGGGTATGACGTCGACGGGCTGGAGTTGAACTTCGTACGCTGGGCTAAGCATTTTCCCCGCGATCAGGGACGTGAGAAGGCGTCCATCCTGACCGAATACGTCGGTCAAATTCGCGAGATGCTTGAGACCGCTGCGACGAAACGAGACCATGACCAGTTAACGCTGGGCGTCGGGATTCCGGAGTCCGTCGATGCCTGTTGGCTGGCGGGCGTCGACATCGAAACCTGGGTCACGAACGGCTGGATCGACTATGTTGTCCTCTCAACATGGAACAACACAGACCCACAGCTCCCGGTTAATGAATTCACACGGTTCACGAGGCCGGCGGGAGTCGACACGATTGTCGTCATGGGGAATATGATCGGCGCGATTGATCGTGGCCTGCCGAGGATTCTCGATCGGCCTGTCGCCATGTCGGCCAAGCACAGGCCGAACAGCTACCTTGGCATGGTGCTCACGGAGTCCGAGGCTCGCGGTGCCGCCGCCAACTATTACGCCTGGGGAGCTGACAGCATTTCCTTTTGGAACGTGGGCATCCATTTCGGCGGCGAAGTGACGGCCGCTCCGGAACAGCAGGATCGTATCGCACGCTGGACACAGGCAGTCCGGTCAGAAGATTCGGTCTACGAAGGGCCACGCACCTACCGCTACCTGCCGATGGGCAAAGGGATGTCCACCCGCAAGCCGCCGAGTCGAAATTATCCCTGGTACGACGAAGGACGCAGCCCACTCGGCCATCGCACGAGTCCCGTCCTGACGTTCGACAAAGGTCAGGCTGGGAAACGTCTGGTCTTCCCGTTCCGCATGGCCGATGGCCGCAACGGAGAGAAACTCGACGGACGGCTGACATGCTGGGTGTACCATCTGGCCGACACCGACGACATGACGATCGACATCAATGGCCAACGTGTCAACCCTGGCAAGATCAACTGGTTCCCCGCCGGAGAACGTCGTGGTGGTCTGCCGGGCCAGCGAATCGAAATCTCCCTCAACGATTGCCCGCCGTTTCGGGGTGACAACGAACTCGGGCTGACACTGGGTTCGTCAGATGACCGCGAACATGTTCCTTACATGGAAGAATTGGAGGTTGCCTTAATTGGACAGCGCCAGTTTCCGTCGTAAATCAGGTTGCAATAAGGTATTCCAGCGATTGGCGAAAGTGACGATCCTCCGTGTGCAAAAACAGTCACACGGACTCACGGAGGAT
>JBDOMX010000459.1:0-2198 GCA_039831615.1 Planctomycetaceae bacterium | reverse complement strand
GAAGACTTCGTCGAAGCCGCAGCGCTGCTTCAGGGCGAGTCAGACGTTCATTTTGTGTTCATTGGGCAGGGAGCGAGAAGGGCGGATCTGGAACGGCAGGTGAAAGATCTGGGGCTGGCCAACGTTTTTTTTTGACTATCAGCCGATCGAAGAGCTGGCCCACAGCCTGAGTGCCGCCGACCTGCATCTTATCCCGTTGAACAAAGCCTTAAGTAAGTGTCTGATGCCAAGCAAGCTCTATGGCATTCTGGCCGCCGGTCGTCCCTATCTTACAACCGCCCCCGAAGGCAGTGAACTCTTCGGAATCACTCAAAACGAGCACGTTGGTTTTACTGTGCCCTCCGGTGATTCAAAACAAATTGCCGATGTCATTCTCGCGGCCAGGGCGAATTCCAGTGAACTTCGTGCGATGAGAGAGCGAGCACGGCGACTGGCTGAGTCGCGTTTCACGAAGCATCACTCGGTCGCAGCCTTTGCCAACGTCCTGACGGAAGTCGTTTGAGTGGCAGTCCCGTTCATCGTTCCGATGTACTCCCCCATCTTTCGCCCCATTCTGCCACAGACCATGGAAGGTCGAAACGAATGCAGTTTATTGATCTGAAACACCAGTACTCGCTCTATCAGGACCAAATCGACCAGCGGATGCGCGCCGTGCTCGATCATGGTCGGTTCATCATGGGGCCGGAAATTGGCGAATTGGAGGCGGGTCTGGCTGACTATGCCAGCACAAAACATGCCGTGACGGTCTCCAGCGGGACGGCCAGTCTGGAAATTGCCCTGCGAGCCCTGGGAATCGGGCCGGGCGACGAAGTGGTCACCATCCCGTTTACGTGGATCAGCAGCGCCGAGGTCATCAAGCTTGTCGGTGCGACCCCTGTGTTTGTCGACATCGAATCCGATTCCTTCAACATGGATGTTGATTTGCTTGAGGCCGCGATCACGCCACAAACAAAAGCGATACTTCCGGTCTGTCTTTTTGGTCAGATGCCGGACTTCGCGAAAATGAACAGCATCGCGGAGAAGTACGGAATCCCGGTTCTGGAAGACGGAGCACAGAGTTTTGGGGCCACCCAACACGGACGTCGCAGCTGCTCGGTGACAACTGTCGGCAGTACCAGCTTTTTTCCGGCCAAGCCGCTCGGTTGCTTCGGTGACGGTGGAGCTCTGTTCACTGACGACGACGAGTTGGCAATCTCACTGCGAGCAATCCGCACTCATGGCGGAACCAAACGGCATCACCACACGCTGGTGGGAACAAACGGCCGCATGGATACGCTGCAGGCTGCTGTTGTTCTTGCCAAATTGCCGCATTTTGAACAGGAAGTGCAGAACCGCGGTGACATCGGCGCACGTTACTCGGACCTGCTGCGAGACGTTGTCAGCGCCGTACCGAAAGTTGAAAACGGCAACACTCACGTCTATGCACAGTACACGATCCGCGTTCCCAACCGCGACGGACTTTCTACCGCATTGAAAGCGCAGGGGATTCCCACGGCTGTGTACTATCCGAAGTGCCTGCATGAACAGCCGATCTTTGCTGACCTTGGTTACGAGTACGGAACGTTTCCGGAATCTGAACGAGCGTCCAGAGAAGTTCTGAGTCTGCCAATGCACCCATTTCTCAGCGAGTCGGACCAGAACAGAGTTGTTAATGAAATCAAAGAAGCCACGTGTCAGGTAAGTACCGAGCATGCGACAGCGGCCTGACTTTTTCCCACCAACGTTTCCTGTTTTCCCTGAGTCCAGAAGCCATGAAAAATGCTGATCTCGCCCTGGTAGGTGCCGGTTACTGGGGGAAGAATCTTGCTCGTAACTTTCTTGGTCTGAATGCGCTGCACACACTGTGTGATAGTAATTCGCAGACGTTGGCGAGTTACGGTGACGAATACGACGACGTCCAACGTGAGGCTTCGTTTGACGCCGTTATCGCGAATCCGCAGATTTCGAAGGTCGCGATTGCTGCACCTGCCGTTTGTCACTTCGAGCTTGCCAAAAACGCTCTGTTGGCCGGTAAAGACGTGTACGTCGAAAAACCGCTGTGCCTGAATCCGGATGATGCACAGGAGTTAATTGAAATCGCTGAGGAGCAGGGGCAGGTGCTGATGGTTGGCCACCTGCTGCAGTACCATGCCTACGTTGAAAAGCTCAACGAAATGGTCCGGGGCGGTGAGCTTGGCAAGCTGTACTACGTGACCTCA
>JBDOMX010000993.1:0-2200 GCA_039831615.1 Planctomycetaceae bacterium | reverse complement strand
ATTTGCCACGCCGATTGAAGTCGATCCGGTGACCGGTATGGACGACGGTCATGACGTGAGTTCGCTGCTGGTCACACTGCTGGATCGTGATACCGGCAAAGAGCTTGAGTCGCTGCTGGTGGCTCAGGATGTCAGCGAGATGCGAGAGGTTCCGATCGCCGAGCAGGCGACGGTTGACGGTAGTGACTACCAATTCTACCTGCGATTTCAGCGTAATTATCGCGACTACGAAGTGGAACTGCTGGACGTGAGCCGCACCAACTACGTCGGGACAGCTACTCCACGTGACTACCGGTCAGAGATCATCATTCGCGACAGTGAGACCGGTGCGGCGGAACAGTTCACTTTGTGGATGAATAATCCGCTGCGATATCGCGGTGAGACATTCTACCAATCCGGCTACAACGAAATTCGCGGGACTGAGATGACAACCTTGTCTGTTGTTCGCAACACGGGTTGGATGCTGCCTTACATCGCCTGCATGATTGTCGCTGTCGGTATGTTTGCGAAATTCGGCCAGTCACTGGGCCGATATCTTTCCCGGATGGGCCGCTCAGCGGCATCGAATTCTGACACTGTGGATGGCGACAGTCCGTTCGCCGCCTCAATGCCGGCCGGGCTCCGAAGTCCCGCTGGTGCTTCCGCCGAACCTGCCGTCGAGGCGTTTGTTGACGTGCCGAAGTCCATATGGTCTGTCGCTGTTCCGGTTGTCGTGGTGTTGTTGAGTGTCGGGTGGCTGATGAGCAAGGCTCGTCCGCCAAAGGCTGATCCGGAGGCGATGAATCTGTTTGCCTTTTCCCAACTTCCGGTGGCTTGGAAAGGGCGTGCTCAACCGATTGATTCGTTCGCTCGCACGGAGCTGCTGATGACATCGCACAAGTCCACCTTTAAAGGCGAACTGAGTGCCGGGGAACTTGATGTTCCGGAGAAACACGCAGAAATTGTAGCGCGAGTTCAGAAGTACTGGCCGTCTGTGAAGACTGAGTCTCTGGAAGAATTCTCCGGACAGTACAACGACTGGATCGAACAGATTGTCAAGCTGACTTCGTCCGGACGCGAAGCCGTCGAAGAACGCATGCGTGACGTCATGATTTTACGGATGCCGGCCGTACGCTGGTTCCTTGATGTTGTTGCTCGACCGGAATTGGCCAGACGCCATCGGGTGATCAGGATCGATGACGATCAGGTGTTGTCTTTGCTGGGGCTCGAAAAGCGAGCGGGGTTGACTTATTCGGTACAGGAAATTCAGGAGAACCTTGCGGATTTACAGAAGATTCATCGAGAAGGTCTGAGACTGGAAATGGCCGAACAGGAACACCGGATGACACAGCTGCAGCGACGAGTGGTTTCGCTGTTTCGCACGGTCGGTCGCGTGGATTCGCTGCAGAACATCTTCCTGGTACGAGAGTCTGAAGGCTTGCTGGACTCGATCGTCAAAACGTGGTGGGTTCTTGATCGTCTGGGTAACAGCCCGGCCATCATGGCCGTGCCCACCGGATCGGAAAATGAACAGCGGTCATGGGAAACGCTGATTGGTGCCAGCGCGATGCGAAACCTGGCTCAGGACCTGGCCAAACGCGGGTTGACCAGCGACGAAGACGTTCTGGAATACATTCCGAACAAACTTCCTCGTGAACTTGTGATGACAACGCTCGACAGCACCCGCGAGATGCTGAGGGATTCTGCAGAAGAGTCCGCACGGGAAAAGGATGAGGAATTGAAACCCGATGCCGTGCAGAAGATGGCTGCTACGGCTGAAGCATCCCCGCATCTTCAACGCGATACCTACCTCAGAACGGTGCTGGCTTTGATTCGAGACGCGGATCCCGGCTTGTCTGCCACACAGATTATTGATGAGCTATCCGATGACGATGTCTCCGACCTCGCGGCCGAACGGATTTCGCGCGACGTGGGTCAAATCCTCGAGGCCTTGATCGAAAAAGATGACAAGCGTCTGGAGGAAATACAAGAAAGACTGCCGAGCGCCGGAACGAAAGATGAGGCCGTTCTGGTGGCACAGGCGTATCTTGAATTGGTCGGGCTGGCTCTGGATGACCTTGAGAAGCGGACGGACGGAATGCTTTATCAAGCCGATTCCACATCCACACTGCAGATCGGCACGACAGCGATGATTGACACCCTGGCTGCGTGGAGCGTCGGTGACGTGGCGAAGTTTAATGAGAGCGTGTCTGGTTACCAG
>JBDOMX010000195.1:0-2203 GCA_039831615.1 Planctomycetaceae bacterium | reverse complement strand
CCGGTCCACGCACCGCCGCCAGAACTCCACCTCGCCCAACTCGTCCGCGGTGATGAACCCCAGCCCGAGGGCGTCGTCGGTGTCGTGCGTGAGGTACGCGATGCCGTCCACCACGTCCACCACCTGAGCCACAAACCAGAAGTTTGTGCCCCTTTTGATGGCGCAATCCAGTGACATGTCGTCAATTACGCGGTTGCGGAAGTGGCTGAGTTTCGAACCGAGTCGCTGTGTGGAGATTTTGTTCATCGGCGCCCCACAAAGTGATTCAACGGCATCGCAGAGAGTTTCCACGTCCGTCGTGTCATAGGTCGGAATTCTGCCGGTTGCTATCTTCAGGATGTCTGACGTCTTCAACCCGTGTTCATCCTGATCTACTTGCTGAACAGCCAGAAGCATCTGCCGTAGCGCTCCGGCTTCGCTGTCGGATGTGGCCCGCAATTCGGTTCGGGTCTCACCGGGATCAGCCAGACCGCACCAAACGATTGTGCCGCGAATCAGGTCAGACCATCCCTCAAAACTCCCCCAGGGCTTCAGCCGCTTGTCTGGACGGCCTTCAGCGATGTAGCCGCGTAGAATTGTCAACGCCGCTGACAGTAACGCAGGTCGGTTCTGACGTACATATCGTCGAATATCTGGATGTTGGAATCCTTCGCGGTCTTCTGGATTCTCTAACGGCGATTCCAGGCGGATATGGCAAACACGTCGCGCGGTATCTGCCGCCAGAATCACGTTATTGCCGGATCCGTACCACGTCATCCGCAGCGGTGCCTCGATCAGTTCGGTATGTCCCAGTCGACGATCTTTCCAGACGGTGCCAGTAATTGCGGCATCGAGTGCCGCCGAACCGAATCTGCCTGCAATGTTGTCGATTAGTACAACGCGTTCCGCATCGTTGACAAGTGCTGTGATTCGTTTCCGTGCTTCTTCATCGTCGCGCGGTGCCGTCAGTCGTGTTGCATCGCGTCCTGCGATGATCAGACTGTTGATATCTGCCAGAAGCGATTTGCCGCTCCCTCGAACGTTCGCGTCGAACAGAAACATCGGACCAGTGCAGCCGCGGTATGCTTCACGCGCCAACGGAGTGAACAAACTGGCGAGCCAAGCAGATCGTGCTGCGTCGTTTTTAAATGGAAAATCTGATGTCAGATTGAAAAGCGTATCAATTGCACTCTGAATTTCTGCCGTCGTTGGATGGTTGCCAATCGATGGAAACTTCTCTGTCAGATCAACGTACAGGCCGCTCTCAGAGTCATAGCCTGCCGTCTGCAGAATGCTGCCATCTGAACGCAACACGGGACTGGCGACGATTCCGCATATCGTCGGTATGTTCTGCCAGCAGCCGCGAACAAGAATGGCTTCGTAACACCAACGCGCTGGTCGGCTAAGTTTCTTAACTGCGTTTCCTTCGGCGTCTTTACCCCAGCAGTAAAAAATACACTTCTCGCTGATGACTTCGCGAAGTCCTGCCAAACTCAGATGTTTGATTACTTTCCGTGTCGGCTCGCCTGCAATTGTTTCACTCGAAATAACCGCCAGGCTGCCATTGTGATCGTACAAATCACCGCGTGCCGCTAGCACACTAAGCACTTGGTCATTCACAGCTTTTTCGTCAAGGATCGTTTCAATCCATACGCTATCACCGCCGCCACGTGCGGTATCGTGTTTCGTCCGTTCAATCGTTATAGCCGCGATGTCTTCGCTGTGATCGGGTAACGCGGCAAAACGTCGCCGCAGTTCATCGACATTCACGTCTGCGAATTGTTCAATCCAATCGGCAGCGTCACCTTTTTCAGGTAACTCTGACCAGTCGTCTTTCAGTTCTACGACGCGAACATCCGCCGCAATATCGCGGATCAGGTCCAGCACCAGCTTTCCGAATTCACGTCCCACGTCGTCATTGTCCACGGATATTTTCACGGCCTTGCCAGCGAGTACCGACCAGTCCGATTTCCTTGGCGACTTTGCGCCCTGTGTCGGTGTGGTCGCAACCATCCCGATTTTTCGAAGTGCGTCTGCTGCTTTCTCGCCTTCGCATATCACTATGTCATCAGCCGCCAGAACTTCGGGCAAGTGATACAGCGGCCGTGGCACCAGCATGCCTTTGGAAATCCATCCATCGCCATGCTTTCGAATCTGGCGTGTCTCTTTACTCCCGTCTGAGAACTTCCATAGCAGGACGGTTCCGATGTGCTGACCATTGGCA
>JBDOMX010000249.1:0-9527 GCA_039831615.1 Planctomycetaceae bacterium | reverse complement strand
GCACCGGTGTTGGAGTTGTAAGTACTCGATTGAGTGGCGGTTCCCGTTCTTGCCAGGTTGGTTCCCGTGCCCTGTTCAATCACTTCGACTTCCGCCAGGTGCAGATAGTTCGCATTGATCAGCCGCACCCGAACTTTGGAGACCAGACTGACGGCAACGTCGTTATCGGCGATGTTGGCGGTGGCTGACGCTGTTCCGATTGTGATTGTTGGATCACTGGGATTGGAGATCTGTGCAGTCAGCGTTTCCGTGACTTCGGTCTGTGGATCGTCAATAACGGGAACGACGAGCGACCCGGTGGTTGCCCCGGCGGCAACACTGATCTGGGCGTTGGCCGCGATGGCCGTGTAGTCATCGCCGGAGGTGGCTGTCCCGGTGAAAAGGTCATCCAGATCGAACGTGATCGGCGCACCCGTGTCATTGGTCTGGCTGAGCGTGACCGTATATTCGATATTCGTCGGACCTGTTTCGCTGCCGTGCGTGGTCACCGAAAGATCGGCCTGCACTTGTGCTCCCGTCAGTCGCAGCACGACACCGGAATTGTCGGCACTCGAGAGAGTGGTGCTGCCGGCGACGTAGAGTTCGCCGTCTTCATCAAGTCCGAAGCCCTTGATGAACATCGACACACCGCCGCCCGCTGAGATCTGCTGGCCCACCAGATTCAGTTCGAAAATTTCCGGATCGGGTGAGGCAAGGTCGGCGTAGAAGATGCGACCGTTCGTGGGAGCGGCGAAGGATTCGTTGAAGTCCCCGAAGATGTACATCCCCTTGAGCTGGGGAATCAGATCACCCTGATAAGTGACGCCACCGATGACAGCGGTTCCTTCGCCATTGGGACCATTGTCATACTGCACCACCGGATCGATGAGGCCCAGGGGCCCACCCGGGCTGTTGGCGGTCGCACCGATCCGCACTTCACCACCGGGATCTGGTGGCGGGCCGGCGTCGAAGAGGAACGTGCCCTCCTTGATGTTCCAGCCGAAGTGTCCTCCGGCATCAGCAATAACATCGGCGCGGTCAACTTCCTCGATGTGGTCCTGACCGGTATCACCAACGACAGCTTTCGTCGTCAGGTTTCCGGATGCATCGATTTCAAAACTGAAGCGGAACGGATTCCGGAAGCCGTAGAATAAGATTTCATCCAGCGCATCGGGGTCACCAACAAACGGATTCGTGCCGGGAATACCGTACTTGCCGTTGACACTGTTGGCCCCATGCGGGTCGATGCGGAGAATCTTGCCGTACACGACCGACAGGTCACGCGCGTTTCCTGTGTCGGGATTGTGACCGGGACCCTGATCATCATGGGTGCCACCATCGCCCAGTGAGATATACAGCAACTTGTCCGGTCCGAACACGACATTGCCCGCGCTGTGGGCGTCGTGCGGCTGGTCAATGCGGAGCAGTTCGCGTGACGTTCCGCTGAACACATCGTCCGTGATGTTGTTCATGGTGTACTCGTGCAACACGCTTTGTGCGGCCGACTCTTCACCTGCTGCCAGCGGAAAATGAGTGAAGTCAACCGGTGCCGGCGCGTCAACCAGTTCGTCGACCAGGGTATAGAATTTGCCGTATCCATCCGCTCCTGAAACGGCAAAGTCGGGATGAAAGGTGAATCCACTCAACCCCACTTCCGAGTTTCCGTTCAGGGTGTCAGTGATACTGGCGGTGACGTCCAGGAAGGGCGTGCCCTGCACAACTCCGTTTTTCACCAGGTGGACAAACCCAATCTGATCGGAAATGAAGACTCGCCCGCTGCCATCTGCCGCATTAACGACGAGACTCGGTGAGACCAGTCCGGTGGCCACCTGTTCGACATTAACAGTGACGTTGCCGAGTTGAATGACTTCCGGGATTGGGTCATTGGGATCAAAGTCGTTGACCCGTTCGAAGGCGCCGATGTCAATTCGTGGTCCGGCCAGTCCGTCGCCGTCCAGTATTCGCGGTCCGCCGCGTTGATCGGTCGTTCGGGCGATCAAGGCATCAAAGGAATAGTAGATCGACAATTCACCGGTGACTTGCGGCACTCCAGTGGGAGATGCGGGAACAGTCGCTAATGTCGTGATGTCGGCACTGCTGAGCGCTCGTGTGAACAGATAAAACTCGTCCAGCTGACCTTTGAAGGGGCGGGCGTTGTCAGTCGTCGATCCGATTCTGGCACCGGAATTCCAGTCACTGCCGATCGCCAGGTTCAGATCGGCAGGGCCGCTGAAAATTGAGCTGCCATTGATGTAGACATCGACCTGATTGGTCGCCTGATCATAAGTGGCGGCGTAGTGAAACCACGTGTCAAACGGGACGCTGCCGCCGATGAAGTTAACGATCGTGTTGCCCGAGTTGTCCCGCAACACAAAGCGTGCTCTTCCATCGTCGAGCAACTCGGCATGGCTGATGAATTCACCGGCACCGGTTTGGCTGGCGAAGATGGCGTGACGAAATCCGGTCTGCGTGATCCGTGCCCAGGCGGCGATGGTGATTCCGGATGTCGGAATCTGGGCCGGCGGGATTTCGTCGACATCGATCGTCAGGTAGTCGTTCGCCGTGTCGTTCACGCTACCGGGGAAATCGGCACCAGGGCCCAACTGTCCTTCGCCGGCGACGACGTCTCCGACGATCGACGCGGTATTGTTGTTGCCAGACGAATCGACCACGTTGTTGTTACCGCCGTCGATGGCCACGCTGCCGGCCATCAGGGCGTGCGTCTTCGTGGTCCCGCCATTGTCTGCCAGAGCTTCCAGACGGGGATCAATCGGACTGGCGATTGTGCCGACGAAGTCATCGCTTTTGAAGCCGGTCACTCCGCCGCCAGCTTTGCCGATCAGGTTGAACCCGCTCGACGTGAAGTTTCCTGAAACGTCTGAGTTCTCAGCGGTACCGGTATTGCCGGCGACAATCGTATTGTTGATCAGAACCGATCCGTCATTATCAATCCCGGCGCCTGCCAGAGCGGTGTTGTTGGCGACGGTACTGCGGGTGATCGTCAGCACGGCGCCACCTGCGTTGTGGATGCCGCCACCCGTGTTCCCTGAGATCGTGCTGTTGTCGATGTTTGCCTCGCCCGTGTTCGCGACACCGCCACCGGTTGCGCCAACGTTGCCTCGGACTGTCACGTCGATTAAGTTGACGGTGCCTCCATCGTTGAAGACTCCGCCACCGGCAGCGGTCGTGTTGCCTCCGGTGATCTCGATTCCGTCGAGCATCAACGACCCGCCCGGACCGACATGGATGGCGCGGTCAATTCCGTTCGCATCAATGGTCGTGAGCCCGCTGCCGGTCGCGGCAATCCGAATCTCGCTGGTGACATCCAGGTCGTTGACTGCACCCGACTCAGCTCCAGTGAGCGTCAGATCATAGGTGCCCTGCGGCACAAAAATCGTGTCGGTGCCGGCCAGCGCATTGGCTTCCATCATGGCCGCCCGCAGACTCGTGCGCCCCAATGCGTCTTCCGCCACACCATCGCCCGGCGACACATCAACCGAATCCAAAGTCGTGTTCACTGTAAACACGGCCGAAAGCAACGTGCGGTCTTCCATCCGTTCGACCCACATGGGCACGTTGCGACGGAATCGGGCGCGGGGTCGACACTGGGTCAGGCGCGCAAGCCAGGCGGCGAATCTACGAGTGGTCATGAATAGGGGGGCGCCTGAATGGGAGTCAGCAGAATGAGGAGGATAATCTGTCGCGAGCCGGCCCAGCGTCGCAATTTCTACCGTATAAGAACGAGCGGCGGACCACCATTCTTCACAGAAAGATTAGCATATCGACATGCCTGGTCCAACGAGTTTGTTTGCAACCTGTTCACGTTCGATCATCCTCATCGGTATGATGGCTTGCGACCTTTTCTTTCTCATGCAGCATGCGATGGTTCGTGATTCATGCCACCGTGCTTCTCCCGATTCCAGACTGAAAGACATCCCTGTGACGCTGCCGTTCGCCCTCAGACCGACGTTCCATCTCTTCATTGTCGCACTCCTGCTCACGCACTTCGCGTCCGCCGTGGTAGCACTTGAAAAACCGGCATTTCACAGCGTGGAGTGTGAAGGCGACTATCAACACCATCTTCAGGGAGTCTGCACCAACGCAAAGGATGCTGTTTACTGGTCGTTCACGACCGCGCTCATCAAAACGGACCCGGAGGGTAAGGTCCTGATCAATGTCCCGGTCGCCAATCACCACGGCGATCTGTGTTTTCGTGGTGGAAAGCTGTACGTCGCGGTGAACCTGGGAAAATTCAACGATCCACTCGGCAACGCCGATTCGTGGGTCTATGTGTACGACTCAGACACGCTGGCGCTGATTTCGAAACATGAAATCCAGGAAGTCTTCCACGGTGCCGGAGGGATTGGGGTGATGGACGGCGGCTTCTACGTGGTCGGTGGACTCCCCGACGGAATCCAAAAAAACTATGTCTATCAGTATGATGCGCAGTTCCATTTTCAAAACAAGCATATTGTCACCAGTGGCTGGACGAAACTGGGAATCCAGACCGCCACATTTCACGAGGGCACCTGGTGGTTCGGCTGCTACGGGACACCAAACATTCTGCTCAGGACGGATTCCGAGTTCAGGATGCTGGGGCGTTACGAGTTCCCGGCATCACTGGGCATCGTGGGGCTTTCCGACGGTCGATTGCTGGTGGCAAAAGGTCCGCGCACGAAGGACAAACGTTGCATGGGATCACTGCACGTGGTGCGACCTGATTCAGCAGAAGGTTTGGTGTTTCTGCCGGAACCGGGCCCCGCAGTCAAACGGTAGTGAGGCATCCGTATTTGGATTCGAGCTGTCTCAGGGGATCACAATCAGCGCACCGTTGTCACGGACTGCGTCGACCAGATCCGATCAGCGAGGTGCCGATCGTGTGTAGAAGTACTTGTCGACGAGGTCGCGTGGCGGTGGCGGAGTCAGAATGGTGACGCCATAGCCGACAACGAACGAAGTGAGCAGTCCGATGATGATCGGGTCCATGTCCATCAGCCGATAAGGCGAAAACCCGTTGCCCTGCAGAAAGCCGACGAGGTACATTGCCAGGTGCGACGCGAAGCCGGATACCATCGCAGCGATGCAGCCCTGGGCGTTTGAGCGAGGCCAGTACAGCGCGTAGACGACCGAGGCCAGGAAGCAGGCGGCCAGGCCACTGCCGGTGTAAACAATGATGTCCTGCAGGAACTCCGGCGGGTTCATCGCGCCGAACAACGCCCCCAGGCCTGCGACCAGAGTGATCACATAACTGAGCGTTTTAATCTTTTTCTCCTGCGCGTCCGGATTGATGTTCCGCTGGTAGATGTCGCGGACAAGAGCTGAAGAGATCATTAGCAGGAAACTGTCCACGGTCGACATGACGGCGGCGAACGGTGCGGCGATCAGCAGACCGGCAAGCCAGCCCATCCCGATGTTGGCCGTCAACTCAATCGCCATCTGTGGCATGATCCGGTCTGGTTCAGATTCCATTCCCGGCATCAAAACCCGGGCGCAGCAAAAAATAATGACGAGTGGAAAATAGATCGCTGAGTAGTAGATCGCGACAGTGAAGATTGATCGTCTCAGCGTGACCGTGTCTTTGAAGGCCATCAGGCGGACCATGTTGCTGGGCTGACCGGCGCCAGAGACGGCCCACATGAAGAAGAACGAAATCGCCAGGCTCAGCGGAAGAAACCCGTGGGCCTCCTCGCGTGATGGGCCTGGGCCCGTGACATACGACCCCGCCTGCTCCGGTTTAGCTCCGTAGGCATAATCACTGAGCTCAGTGATTTCGAGCGTCACCTGGCCAGTGACGTTGCTCGGCGCACGGCCCGATTCGAGTCGATGCCGGACCTGCTCGATGTCGTCCGGCGAGACAATTTCCCAGATTTCCGCTTCCATGGCGACGGGCGCATCACTGTTGAGATCATGTCGGTCTTTGATTTTGAACAACCGCTCATCAGCGCCGTCGCTGAGGAAGATCCATGATCCTGACGGGATCGCCACATCCGCGCCGCTCTCAAGCGATTTGATCGTCGCGGTCCCTTTTCTGGGCGGAACCATCTTCGCCATTCGCCGGGTGACCTGTTCCAGGCCCGCTCCTTCGTCGGTCCGCGCGACATGTCCGGCCTGGTTGATCGCCAGCGGCAACATAATGAGTACCCCCACGACCATCACCACGCCCTGCATGACGTCGGTCCAGACCACGGCGTGAAAACCGCCGTAGGTGGTGTAGACAATCACGGCAACGCCGAACACAACGAGGCACACCAGATACTCGTTGCCCTGCGTACTGAAATTCCCGATCCAATCGGGCAGACTTGCCGCTGCCGACGTGAACGCATCGATCGGACCCAGCAGCGTTTTCAGGATTGTACTGCCGCCTTTGAATTGCGCGATCAGATTAAACGTCATGAAGAACACGATGAGCGAGACAGAGATCAGTCCAAACGAAACGCTGCGGAAGCGATCTCGCAGGACGTCTGGAATGGTGATCGCGCCGGCCGTTCGGGCTACTTCGTTGATCCGTTTTCCCAGAAGGCCCATCACGCAGATCGGTACCACCATGTAGCTGCCGATCCACAGTCCGAGGCTCCAGCCGTGAGTATAGATCTTGCTCGGGAAACCCATGAAGCTGCCACCTGACGAGCTGGTAGCTGCCAGGGTCAGGGCAAATGCCCAAACACCCAGTCCACGGCTGCCCAGGAAGTACTCACTGAGAAAACTACGGCTCTTCAACAGTCGGTTTGACATTCCCGCAATGACGAAGACGCCAACCATGTAGACCAGAAATGTCCACAGGACGGCATTGCCTGAATCGGCCTGAGCCAGCAACGGCAGGTGGAACTCGTTCATGCGGCACCCCCACCGGCCTCGACCGTTTCCCGTGAAGGGCCATCGAAACCTTCTTCGTCACCTGCCATCCCCAACTCGTCGTCTTGCATGTAGAAGAAGCAGACCCAGGTCGTGAACAGGTCGGCGATGATCCAGGGCATCAGGATGCCGCCGAAGAGCCAGCTGGGAACTCCCATGATGGTGCTCATTGTCGCCGGGTCGACCTGTTCGCCATAGCCGTTGATATAGCAATAGGGAACAGACCAGCAGAGCGCAACGAACCATGCCCCAAAAATCACGACTGCCTCGCGCCGTGAGTTCACGAACACGCGAGTGGGTTGCGGGATCGTGTCCATCGTACCAGGTGTGGATTCCTGGGAGCTCATCCGAGTTCTCGCGATGTCGGGGATGCGGCGCAAGACCTGCGATTTTGCTTTTGCCCGGAGGCCCGAGTAAAACACAGCACCTGACGAGCCTGCCGGAATGAAGTGCTCAGTTGGTCAGCCATGAAGGATGTTGTAGCAGATCGTGAGTTGGAACAAACCGAAGTCGAGTTTTTCGCCGGGTTCTGTACAGAAGATTCGCGGTTCACGTCGATCTGTCTTATTCTGATCGCGGCCCGCGCACATCGATCGATGCCACTCATCCGATTCAGTGCCAGGATTGTCATTGGTTGCCGGTTCAACGCAACATCCCTGAATGCTGTCTCGCCACACATTGTGACAGGCAATGCCTGGAGATTTAACCATGATATATTCAACCACGGCACTCCCAAAATACGACCGCCTGCAGTCCTACGACTGGAACTACGAACGAGCGCCGGCTCCGATTGTGATCGACGTCCCGCCGGTTGAGGGTCCCTGGACGTTCTGCGGATTGCCGGTCGATTCCCCTCTCGGAATTCCGGCCGGTCCGCTGCTGAACGGACGCTGGTGCCTGTATTACGCGAGTCTCGGTTTCGATGTCTTGACGTACAAGACCGTCCGCAGCCGGCTCCGCGCCTGTTATCCGGTGCCAAATCTGCAGCCCGTCCTCTGCGGCCAGGTCTCCCACGAAATCACGGAGTTGCCCGCAACCGACAAAATGAATGGAAGCTGGGCCGTATCCTACGGAATGCCGTCAAAGGAACCGGATGTCTGGCGCGCCGACGTAGCCGCGACCCGCGACGCGCTACCGAACGGCAAGCTGTTATCAGTGTCCGTGGTGGCCACTGTGCAGGAAGGCTGGACGCCTGATGACCTTGCTGCAGACTACGCTCAATGTGCGAAGTGGGCCGTGGAAAGTGGAGCTGATGTCGTGGAAACGAATTTCTCGTGTCCGAACGTTTCCACCTGCGACGGCCAGCTGTACCAGAATCCCGAAGCAGCGCGGCACGTTGCTGAGACGGTGCGCGATGCCATCGGCCATGTTCCGTATATTGCCAAAATCGGACACGTCCCGTCCCGTGAATCCGCAGACCGTCTCCTGGATGCTCTCAGTGCATCGGTCACTGCGATCGCCATGACCAACAGCGTGGCGACACAGGTGCGGGGCGCTGGCGGCTTGCTGTTCGACGGCCAGAAACGGGGCATCTGCGGTGGCGCCATCCTGGATGCTTCTGTGGCCCAGACCAGAATGTTTCATCAGCTGGTCACGGAACGTCATTCCGGGGTCCAGCTGATCGGCGTCGGTGGGATCAGCTCTGCAGCCGATGTTCGGCGCTACATTGAGGCCGGGGCGGATGCCTGCCACATTGCGACTGCGGCCATGACAGAACCTGATATCGCGCTGCGAATTCGACGCTCACTCAGCCAGGCAGCGGAGTGAGCAGGCAGCGGTGAGCAGGCAGCGGAGTGAGCAGGCAGCGGAGTGAGCAGGCAGCGGTGAGCAGGCAGCGGTGAGCTGCCGGTTGATGGCCCTGTTCGCGGGCGAACCGCGATCAAACCTGGGCAGACTGATCCTGAAAGGCGACCGTCGTGTCAATCTCGTAGTCGTTTTCGAACGCTTCACTGAAATCGTAGACGTCAACAAAGTCATCCAGTTGATCGTCCTCTGTTTTTCGCATCCTGCCGGATTCAATGAGCTCAAAGACAATACGACCAATATCCTCGGTCGAAGTGACGCCCCAGGTGGCGAAAACTGTTTTGGCCATCAGTCCAAAATGCTGTCGAGCCATCTCGCGGATACCGTCCAGCAGTTCGGTGCCGGAAATGTGCCCGGCCTGACTGGCGCGGTCGCGCCCAAGTCTTTCCTGCGAATACTGCAGGGCCGCGAATACGAATTGATACGCGTTGGCGTGATACGCCGACTGACGACGTTGGCTGCGAAGGGTTGTCATAGGGCGCGCTCAAGAACGGGCTGTCGGGGGGACTCGATTGCCACTCTCCATCATAGGGACGCCGACCGGCTGACTGAAGTGTCAGTTACTGATTTTGGTCAGGATCTGTTGCTGGCTTACGTTTTCTTTCGCGATTTCCCGTTGAAACGACCGTAACGATATCGCTGTGACTGGTGAGAACACGTCGCCCGTCTGCGTAACTCACGAGGAGCTGGCGAGACAGTAATTCCTGTGAGAGCACTCGTCCCTGTCCCTCTTTAGTGACGACAGTTGTTCCCACGGACGGCAATTCCCGGCGGTGTTCTTCGTAAGTATCATATTCATAGCGTAAGCAGCACTTGAGACGTCCGCAGCGCCCCAAAATCTTGGCGGGATCCAGTGTGGCCTTCTGAAGCTTGGCCATTTTCATGGACACCGG
>JBDOMX010000691.1:0-2210 GCA_039831615.1 Planctomycetaceae bacterium | reverse complement strand
CGACACTTTGACCTCACTGATGTCCATCGGATCGACATCGAACAGGTTCTTCTCCAGCACGACCAGGTCGGCGAGCTTCCCGACTTCTATCGACCCGATTTTGTCCTCCATGTGAAGCATGTACGCGCAGTTCAGCGTCTGGGCCACGAGCGCCTGCTCTAGGGTCAACGTCTCATCTGCGGGCGGCATCACAGGCGCCAGCCCCTCGCCGTGCAGCATCTTCCGGGTGATGGCGATCTGGATCGTTTCCAACGGCTTGTAGGTGCTGTAGTAGCCAGCGGCCGGGTAGTCTGTTCCGAAACACACTCTGCCACCGGCGTCGATGACCGAGCGCATCCGCATGAACTCAGTGTGGACGACGCGTCCGCCGAGACGCGTTACGGCGATGTCCAGGTTTGCCGAGTCTGGCGTGGCCCAGTTCGCCGAGAAATTCGCGAGCACGCCAAGTTCGGCGAATCGCGGAACGTCATCGTCATGGATGTACATGGTGTGGCCAGTGGTGTGCCGACGGTCTCGCTTGGGGTTTGGCTTAATAGCCGCCTCGATAGCATCCAGTCCGAGCCGCACTGCGCGATCGCCAAACGAGTGGTAGTGTACATCGATCCCAGCAGCATCCGCCCGAATAACGATGTCGTTGAGCTGCTGTGCCGTGAAAATTGAATCGCCGCGGGTGATGGGCTTATCTGCGTAAGGCAGTAAGTACGCGCCCGTATGTTGAGCGTCGCCACCGTCGATGTTTATCTTGAGGATACTCGCCTGGACAAGTTCGCTCTGGAAACGCCTGCAGTAGCTCTTGATCATAGGGAGCGGGTCGATCCTGGGATTGTTGTGATAGAAGCTGCCGACGATCCGCATCAGCAGTTTCCCTTTCTTCTCCATGTCAAAGTAGATCCCGAAACCGTCGTCGGCCGAAATCCCCTGAATACCTGCATCGAAGGCAGTCGTGATCCCCGCAGCCGCAAACTCGGGCATCAAATTGTCGAATGCGGCCGCGACGGTCTGCTTGTCCTGGGGCTGGAGCTTGGTGAGGACATTCAACGCTGCGGGGACTTCGACCAGGTAGCCGGTTGCTTCTTTCGTGTTGGGATCGCGCTCATAACTGCTGAATCCGGGCTGTGGATCGGGCGTGTCCCTCGTGATCCCCGCCATTTCCAAGGCCTTCGAGTTTGCCCATGCGGCGTGGCCGTCGATTGCATACAGAAATACGGGACGATCAGGGACGATCTCGTCTAGCATTTGCCGGGTCGGCCCGGTGGGCGGGAAGAGCGCGTATCGCCAACCGAAACCACGGATCAGATCAATGTCTGGATGTGAGACCGCGTATTGTCTGACAGCCTTCAGCACTTCGTCTACCGAGTCATATTGAAGATCAACTCCAGGCGTGACCAATGCGCCCGCCACTGGATGAATGTGACTTTCGATGAAGCCCGGCAGCAGCATCTTACCGTCAAGATCGATGACCTTGGTCTTGTCGCCAACGTGTTTCTTGACGTCCACGTTGGAGCCAACGGAGACGATCTTCTTCCCTCTCACCGCGACGGCTTCCACCCACGGCTGCTTCTCGTTGACGGTGTAGACTTTTCCACCCATGAGAACAAAGTCGGCCGGTTCGTCAGCGACCAAGGCCGAGCATGCGGCTGCCAAAAGCAGAACCACCACGGCAGTATGTTGTAAGGTAGTATGTCGTAAGATGGTCTTGTTCATTATTCGGCTCTTTGTTCAATATCGAATGTGGTTAGGTTCTGAAATGCTACGTACTTTCTAACTATCTCTGTCATTTGAGTGGAATCTCGGCCACAGCCAGATCAACAACGCATCAGAGGAATTAGACGTCGTAAAGTCTAAAGGAGCAAGCCGCAAAAATCCCTGGATCTGGGAGATTGCTAAAGAGGCGTAGTGCCTGTGCTGCCAAAGGATTTATTCTCCTCGCTGGTTCATTTTCTCTTGGTCTTTGGTTTTGTGACCGCTAGGTCATTCTCATATAAGCCTCTGTATTTTCACCTATCCTCCGACCGTAGGCCTGAACTTCTCTATCTACTCGGGCAATTTCCCTTGAATGACTTCTAGACGCGAAAAAGCCCTGAGGGACTGGCATTCCGCGGAGTTTTTCCAATCGTGCATGTTGTGCGTCACATACCAAATTAGCGTAAGCACTGTCAGTTAAAACCCGAACTCCAGCGAGTCCTGTCCCATGACCGTCAGCCGTTCGG
>JBDOMX010000923.1:0-2212 GCA_039831615.1 Planctomycetaceae bacterium | reverse complement strand
GCCTCGGCGGGCCAGTTGACCTTCCGAACGGCTCGGTGAACCTCTCGCTCGCCAATGTCCGCTGAGAGATTTGATACCAACGCCCGCACACGACGATCCTGCACGCGACCGGCTTCCAGCAGGTCAAAGCCGGCAAGATGTTGCGACGGCGTGATCTCAACGACAACACGTCCTCCACCGGCCGGGTAGAATCCATGCCGCTCGAGCCTGGCAGTGACCGAAGGCCCAAAACGCTCGATCAGTGGCAGCCAGCTGCGATTGAGGAAATCGAACGGTGGAGCCTGCATGTTGTGGGTTCCACCTTCAAGGGTCAGCGTCGAGGGCCGCGTAGTCCTGAGCAAGGCGGGTAAGACCGTCTGCAGGACAAGCATGGCACTCCCTGCCGTGCCGATGCGGAAGTGATAATTCCCGGGCAGCACAGCCTGTGGCATGAACGTGATGTCACTCGCCCCAGGCTCCGCCCCTTCGACTTCGGCGGCACTGATCGACGCAGCCGCCTGCACGCATGTGAGATGCTGACGCATCAGGCCTGGCTTTTTCCGACCGGCGCGGATTTTCGTAAGCCTGAGCGACTTTCCGGTGATTACCGAGAGCGCCAGAGCAGACCTCAGGATCTGACCTCCACCCTCTCCCTGAGAGCCGTCAATCGTAATGTCGATGTCTTGTTTCATAGAGCTTCGTCATGGAACTGTGGATGAGGATACCCCGGTTGCAATTCAGCGACCGGGGTATCCCTGCTAACCAGTCAGTCATCCGCTTTGCTTCCGTCCTTGATCACAAAGCGTGCCTTCAGGCGAGCAACTTCGGTCGCCAGCCCCGCCAACTTCACCGACTTGAGAACTTCGTCGAAATCCTTGTAGGCTGCCGGAGCCTCATCACGCGGATAGGACCGGCAGTTCGTCAGGATGTCGGCTTCCTCAAAAGACTTGTCGACCGTCTCCTGATTGAGTTCCCGGATCGCTCGTTTCCGTCCCAGAACTCGTCCGGCTCCGTGGTTGACGCTATAACAGCTTGCTGCCGCTCCTTCGTCCGCCACCATGACACTGGATCCGGCCTGAGGGTTCCCTGGCAGCAGAATCGGGTGACCGGTGCTCTCATAGCGAGTCCCTTTCAGGGTATGGTGTCCCGCTGGAAATGCACGAGTCGCTCCTTTGCGATGCACCCACGCAGGCTGGTTGTTAACGATTTCCTTTCGAGCAATGTTGTGACTGATGAAATACACCAATTCCCCCCGGATCCCCGGCAGGACTTCCTGGAATGCTTCCAAAACGAGAGCGTTGATCAGCAGATGATTCGCCGTCGCAAAGTTGGCACCCAAAGCCATGTCATCCAGGTAGGCATCGGCTTCTACCGTTCCCAGCGGCGCGTAGACAAGTTCCCTGTCTTTTCCTGGCAAAGGGATATCCCACCGTTCAAACTTCCCTTGCAGCGCTCGGAACTGGCCTGTCGCCAGGTTGTGTCCAATCCCCCGTGATCCACAATGAGAAAGGAATGCCACGTGGTTGTCCTTCAGCCCGAAGGTCGTTGCTGCCTTGCGAGCGCGTTCGCTGTCTTCAACCTCAACAACTTCACACTCGCCAAAATGGTTTCCTCCTCCATACGACCCCAACTGCGTCATCTTTCCCGCGAAACGATTGCGAAATGGTCCGTCCTGGAGGTGATGATCCATCCGCACTTCCAGCGCACTTTGGGTTTCATCGTGCCCCACGTGAGACGCGTCTTCACAGGAGCTGGTCCAGTGAGCAGGGATTCCCAGTGCGTTGCACACGTCGGCTGAAGCTCCTTCGGTCATGACCTTGCGACCGAGCGATTCATCAACCGGGCGCGACTTCGGTGCGTGTCGTTGACCTCGACCAACGCCCGTCGGAGTTCGCTCGCAGATTGCATCAATGACGGCCCGTCGTGTCGCGCGATCGATGACCGCGTCCGCCGGCAGATCCAGCTGCAGAAGACTCATTGAACACTTGATGTCGACGCCTACCGGACCGGGGTAAATGTGGGTGGGCGACACCATCACGCAACCAACCGGGGCTCCGTATCCGCAGTGGGCATCCGGATTCAGAATCAGATCGGTCACTCCAGGTGCGAGCCGCGAATTAACGGCCTGCTGCAGACAAAGATCGTCAAACGTATTTCGGACCGCTTCAGTGCCGATGACCGTGATCGGTTTTGTTCGCGTATTCGTCGGCAGGATCGCAGTTGCTGCGCCTGT
>JBDOMX010000271.1:8587-9550 GCA_039831615.1 Planctomycetaceae bacterium | reverse complement strand
CGCTCTCCGCGATTCCCGGATGAGTGAGACGCGACGCGTCTTCGGATTCCAGAATCCGATCCGCGTACATCAAAGCCAGACAACGATCACCGAGGATCGGTTCGATGTCAATCTCACCGACACCATCGACACCAACTGATGAGAACGGCCAACGCCGGCACCAGCTGATCAACAAGGCCAGCAATGGGTCGTCCGGGTTCATCGCACGGACAATGCGAACGAGATCGGGAAGATGACAGAAAACCAGATCGACCGAATACACCACGTCTGCACTCATGTCGTGAACGGCATCATCCGGGGCAGCAAGTCGAGCAATTTCATCCTCACCGAGCTCTCGAAATACCGCGAGCTGTGCCGCGCGGTACAACATGGCTGCAGCCCATGTCAAACCGGCCCTGTCCGGATCCGGAGGCTCGCCGGGCAGATGTTCCCGCTGTCGCATCTCACAGTCGATCAGCAGTGATACGGCGCTCTCCAGCTCGGTCTCGGGCGCGACTTGACTCGACCGTAAGCGGACGTGCCCGTCGTCGAGCAGCTGTTGAAAGAAATCGGTGATCATGTTCATGGACTTGCGTCAGCCGATGGATCCCACAGCCGCCCGGCAGGATGGTCAACGTTCCACAGTGGAGACATCAGTGGCCCGATCGACGTTCAGTGGAACCCCACGAAATGACGACATTCGTGAACAGCCGTGATGATCCACTCCGCTCTCTTCCATTTCCTGCAGCAGACCGGGAACAGACATCGACCGTTATCAGTCGACATGCAGAAACTCATTGCTGTTCAGTAACACGTGGCACAAAGACGCGAGGGCCCGGTGTTCGGGAGATTCGTCTCGCTCATCTGCCGGATTCGGGAGTTCCGGCAGCTCATACTTCGTGATGAGTCTCGACCATAACACTTCCAGTTCGGCGTCAGATAACGCACGATCAAAGACCATCAGTTCAGCAATCGTTCCGTTCC
>JBDOMX010000271.1:5509-8577 GCA_039831615.1 Planctomycetaceae bacterium | reverse complement strand
CGGCCGATCACCCATTCTGTGCCGAATTTTCGACCAGTCAGCGATTGAGCTCGATTGGCAATGGTCACACGATTCTGCCAGATTCGAACGTCAGCATTGGAGTTTCGTGCTGTCAGCAGGAACGGTTGCTGACGATTTCTGATCTTCCCCACTGCAGCAAAATTGTCGCTGAAACGAACCGCATCAGTGTCACTCAAGCCCAAAAACACACTCGTCACGGAATTCTCCTGCCGCTGCCAGTTCGAAATGATTTCTCGCAGACCTGGCCGTTGAGCGGTGTCCGTGACAACTGCCAACATTGTGCAAATCGCATTCGGCAGCAATTCCTCTTCCAGACTGAGGAATTGACCCTGACCGTCAAAATGAATGGCCGGTTGACCGCTGTCTGAATTTGGCACCAGCACCGGTTGCAAGTTCTGATTCAGCTGCCGTGCATGTTGGACACCAGTCCTCGATTTCCATTCCGAAACGCGCCCTGCATCGTCCGCCATGACAGCCGTATCCGCCGACAGATGAAGAACAGGCTGTGGAACGGTCGACGGGTTGGAGGCATCATCGCTGATGCGGCCATTCGAGTTGAGTGCTTCGAAATGCTGTCGCTGCACGGCGAGGTGCTGTTCAGCCAGCTGGCGTTCTGCCGCGGATGGTGCGCGCCCTAATGCCAGCTTCCATGCAGAAGTGATCCGACTATCGAATGAATCACTCAGGGATTCGATTTTCGCAGCCAGTGCCTCACTGCGTTCGTGCACGAAGGCATTGTTCATCATTGCCAGAGCCTGCGGTGGTGAAATCGTCACATTGCGCTGACCGCAGGGGAGCGTTGTGTCGCACTGATCGAAGGCATTCATCATCGGCGGCATCAAACTCCGCGACACGTAGATGTACAGACTGCGACGACGCTGCTCGATCGGGACAGCGGCCACCCATGCACTTCCCTTCCTCGACAGGCCCTCGAGAGCCTCCTGGCTGATCGTCGGCTTAAACCCCTCGCCGCCGATCCGAGACAGATCGATCTCACCGGAAACCGCCAGAAGACTGTCACGCAACGCTTCCGCATCCAGACGTCGTCGGTTGGCGCGCCACCACATCCGGTTGCCGCTGTCCCGTTCAGCATACTCGGTTCGCAACGGATGATTCGACGACTGTTGCCAGGTATGAGATGCCAGGATCAGACGATGGATATGCTTCAGCGACCAGCCACCGTCAATCAGCTCCGACGCGAGCCAGTCAAGAAGCTGCGGATGAGTCGGTTGTTCCCCCTTGAACCCAAAATTGTTGGGAGAACGAACAAGTGCTTTCCCGAAGTGATGCTGCCAAATTCGATTTACGCAGACCCGTGCCGTCAGGGGGTTTGCGGGATGCACAATCCACTCAGCCAGCTGTCGTCGTCGGTGCGACGTTCCTGCACCGTCCGGGGGAGGTCCAAACTCGGCAAACAAAGCAGGGACAAGCGACAACGGTCCCGGTACTGCGGGATGCAGCGGCTTGTTTCGCTCACCATTCTTCAGCAGGTGTAACGGTTGCGGATTCGGCAAAAGGTCGGTCCAGCCAAGAATATCGTTCGCACCCAGCTCCTCTGGTGAAGGGCCCCCCAGCAGCTTTGAGTTGCGCGATTGAATGGGCCCCGGCCAGAAGACCGACGCGATGCGGTAATAGTCATGCTGCGGAATAGGATCGAATTTGTGATCGTGACAACGAGCACATTTTACAGTCAGACCCAGGAACGCCGACGTCGTCACATGGACCATGTCTTCGAGCCGTTCATATTGATAATCCTGCGGATCATTGGGCTCATCATTCCACGTACCCAGTCTCAACAAACCGGTCGCGATGAGTGATGCTGTTGAGCGATCGCTGAACTCATCACCGGCCAGCTGCTGCAGGATGAACTGATCGTATGGCAGATCCTGGTTGATGGCATCCACAACCCAGTCGCGGTATTTCCATGCGTTCGTCTTGGGTTGATCACGTTCGTAGCCGGACGACTCGGCGTATCGCACCAAATCGAGCCAGTAGCGGGCCCATCGTTCTCCAAAGTGCGGGCTGTCCAGCAGATGGTCAACCAGCGCCCCGATCTGTCCCGCGCGTTCTGCAGGCGACGCGCCATCGAATTTTGCCGACCACTCGTCGAGCTTCGCGTGCTCAGGCGGGAGTCCAGTGACATCGTAGTACATGCGGCGGACCAGTGTACGGCTGTCTGCGGAAGGAGCAGGCTGCAGTTGAGCTGTCTCCAGACGCGCCTGAACGAAATTGTCGATTTCATTGCGAACACTGTCCGAACTCTGCACGTCCGGAACATGCGGGCGCTGAATCGGTTGAAATGCCCACCAGTCGCGCCCGCCTCGAACGTCGGACGTAACTTCGTAGAGATCCAGTGTCCGGTCTTTCGGCCAGTGAGCTCCGGCAGCAACCCATTTCCGCAGGATGGCCAGCTCGTGTTTCGGAAGAACCTGAGGCACTCCTTTCACTGGCGGCGGCATTTCCCCGTCGTCGATTCGCTGCACGAGCAGGCTGGCCGCGACATCGCGAGGCACGACAGTCGCACCGGATTCCCCGCCGCGCAGAAATGTGTCACGATTCTCGAACGACAAACCGCCGGACGGTTCGTTGCCTTTGTGGCATTCCAGGCAACGGGTCACGAGAATCCCGGCAACCTGATCATCAAACAACTCGTCTGCCGTTGTCGCCGTCGCTGGCAGAGTCAGGATCGCAAGAAATACCAGAGCGTCCCTTCGAAGCTGCGGCACCTGTGAACTACTGGCGTGCTGGAAACTCATCAACATCTGCTTCTCCAGTCGACATCATGATCGCTGCCTGGTCCCCGGAAAGCCCCCGGTCCCTGCAGATGTTAGCACGATCCAGGACTGAAAGGTGCTGAATCGGACCATACCGGCCGGAACAATCACGATGCTGCACGAGAGTGGTCCCTGAACCCGGCAGCCGGGGTGACGCCATGCCGCGGCGGTCGATCAAGACTTTGCGCGTGCTTTGATTTCCACCGGACGATGGATCGAGTATTGTTCGCGGCGGTGTCGGTTATCTGGGTCGCCGAATTGATGGAGTTTAAA
>JBDOMX010000271.1:0-5499 GCA_039831615.1 Planctomycetaceae bacterium | reverse complement strand
TACGACGTCGTTGCAGTCCGTGGGCTTGTTCAGGGCAATACAGTTCGAGCCAAACACGCGGGCCGCGACATCGCAGCCGGCCTCAAGAATCTGATGGGCGGGGAACTCAAGGGATATACCGAACTGCTGACAGAATCCCGCCGTGAAGCCATGCAGCGCATGTTGGCTCAGGCGGAACAGCTCGGAGCGAACGCGGTGGTGAATGTGAGGTTCACAACCAGTGCAGTCACCGCCGGTGCTGCCGAGCTGTATGCCTATGGCACGGCCGTCACTGTTGAAGCAACGTTAAGCGGGGGGAGTTCGAAATGAACGACGAATACGGATTTCTCATCATGCAGCTGCTGCTCTTCGCAGGTCCGCTGGTCGTGTTCGGCCTGATCATTGGACGGACAGTGGAGAAACGGCACTTCCGTCGGCTGGAAGAGTTCGAATCGGCGCATCAGGATTTCCTCATCACTCAAATCAAGTCGTTTCCGATGGCGTATATCGCTGAACCTGCTCCGTCGCTGCTGGTGGCGGAAGTCGTCATTGCCAGTGATTACCTCAAGAGCTGGTTCGCTCAGTGGCGTAATCTGTTCGGTGGTGAGGTGCGTTCGTTCCAGACGCTCCAGACTCGCGCCAAACGCGAAGCTGTCGTTCGCTTGACTCAGTCGGCCATCGACCAGGGCTTTAATGCGATGTGCAACGTCCGCATTGAAGCGGTCGACGTCGGCGGGGCGCTCACGAAACGGAAGACACCGATGGCAGCGGTGCTGGCGACGGCGACTGGCTACCACACGGATCGGGCGACATGACGTCCGTCGGCGACGAGTCAACCGGGGGTGCAGAGGAGGATGACCGGTCCGGCGAACAACGTTCTTCCCCGTCACCGTACGAAGCCCCTTGTCCGGAACGGCGCCAGCGGTCCGAAACCGATCCCTCCGTATTTGCTGAACCATGGCTGCAGGGCGGTTTGCATCCACCGGACACCACCGATCCGGGGCCGGCGATGCCGCCACGAGAACAGCCGTCGGAAGATCAGTCGGTTTGGGATGAACCAGGACTGTCACGTACGCTGGCAGGCGAAACTCCTTCTGACGGACTGACGTGGTACCGCTGGTACGAGCAGCAAGTCGCGGTGACCACCGGATTGCAAAGCTGGCTGGCGACTCTGGGAGTCGTGGTTGTCAGCGGTGTGTTCGCAGTATTTGGCACGCTCGCCGCTCAGTCGATGTACTCCGGCATGCTGATTGGTGTCACGGTGATCGGCCCCACGACTGAAGAGATCATGAAGATTGCTTTGGTGCTGTGGGTCGTCGAAAAACGCCCGTGGTTATTCAGTAACGCCGGACAGATTCTGCTGTGCGCTTTGGCATCCGGGCTGTCATTCGCTGCCGTGGAGAATGTCATCTACTTGAACATTTATGTGCCGAACCCATCGCCGGGACTGGTGGCATGGCGGTGGACCATTTGTGTGTTGCTGCATGCCGGCTGTTCAACCATTGCGGGATTCGGAGCGCACAGGATCTGGCGAGAATCCCAACGGCATCGCCGTGCGCCCGTGCTGGCGGATGGAGCCCCGTGGATCATCGCCGCGACTGTTGTTCATGGTCTGTACAACGGAACCATCACACTCATGGACCTCGGCGGACTGGATTTTTGACAGGGAACTGAGTCCACGTTCTGAATACTCCACCGCTCCGCAGGACAGTCGTCGACAATGCGATCTCCTGCAACTCTGACGCGCATGTGTCGAATCAAAGTGGCACGCAATCGCGTGACGTCGGGTCGTGATTCTATCAAGGATTAAAACCGGGATGCGCCCCGAGACCGCCGCTGTTTCCCACAACAAATGCGCCAATCTCTGAGTACACCATCAGGCTCCACGCCTGACACCGAGTGCGCCCAGTTTCTCAGACCGACGCACCTTGATCGGCATCCGAACCGCACTGCAATATCGTCCCCAGCTGCTCATCGGCGTGAAACCGCGGTGAATATTGCTCTAACTGCCGACATGCCTTCCAACAAACTTTGGCCCGTTCACTCCTCGCATGGTATTCTGTTTTCAAAGGTATTCTTCATGAGCACATCCACCACCGACATCGAAGCGTTTCAGCAGTTCCTCACCGAAGAATGTTTGAACGATTCAACTCTTACGCCTGAGTCAGCAGTCGACAAATTTCGCCAACTGCAGCAGCTCCGGAGAAAACTTGCTGACTCAAGAGCCGGTTCGGCTCGCGGCGAATCCGGTCCACTGGATGTGGACGCGATGATGGAACGTGTGTCGATGCGGAAGGAACTGCTGAGTGACGCCAGTTGCGGCCTGGACTGCCGAGGCAGAATTCGACCTCGAGTCGATTGTTTCGTACATCGTACAGGATGGTCGCCCTCGCGCCGCCCGACAACTCGCTGAAGACATTCGGGCCAGGGCTGAGCACTATACCCACCAACCATTGATGGGCACCGCTCGCCCGGACATTGACGAAATGGTTCGCATCTTCTCCCATAAGTCCTTTGTCGTCCTCTACGAACCGAGGCCTGATGGAATCGTGAAGCTCGATTACTGAATGCATCTGTCGCCTGTCAGGATTCTGGCATGCACCAACTCTTCTACAGCACCGGCCGTCGTTCGTAACGCGTTACTTCGGAAGCATCGGGCGACACGTCGCTGGTGGCCATTCAGTTCTTGGTGAGAGACAGTCGCAGAAGTCACTGACCGCTCTCGGTCCCCTTCTCCTGAGTCGATTCGCCCGAACTGGAATCGACCTGGATGTCCGTATCCAAGTACTCCTGGCGCAAACTGTCTGTCGTGATCAATACCGCCACTTGAGAAATGCTGCACTTGCCGCGAAAAACAGGCAGAGCCCAGCCAACACGGCGGCCATGCGACTCAACGTTCGTCGGCGTGACGTGGGCGCCGCTGGATCGTCCGGTCGGTCCAGCAGCCGTGTGACGACGAACACGGGGAAGGCGCCCACGAATCCGGTCAGGAACGCCCACTCAAAGACGAGACTCAATCTGCGGCAGATCAGAAAGTAGGCGAAGCAAACGCCAACCAGGACCGTGACCGGGATCCGCCGCCGCAGGGTATCCCTCCACGTTCCGCCTGTCGAAACCGTTCTATGATCGTTAACCCACGCGAACGTTGCATAAAGGCACACAGGCCAGGTAAAGATGAATTCACTGGTGGCATGGCCGAATGCCGTGGTGCCGACCGCTCCGAGGAGAAAGACTATCAACATCGGCATGGTGCCAAAGCGTCCATCAAATCGTGAACGCTGGAATAGCCAGGTAGCGGCATATCCGATTATTAGGATACATAAGCATGCTGCCAGCCACTGCCACAGCCACTGGTCGCTCGGCACATCGAAGGCATATTCCGGCTCAACGGCCAACAGCAGACTGGCCAGATCAACCCACACCTGTTGAGTGAGATCGGCGGTATGCAGCAAACTGTCGGAATCGTTCAGGTCGCTCGGATCACCTACGTAAACGCACACCGCCTGTGATTGGTTCCGTGCAAAGACGCACCGTCTATACAGACAGGGAGCGGTCCAGGTCAATTCACCTGACAAAATTGAACATCTGGCCAGTTCGCTGCACTTTTGGTGGTCGGCAGCCAACAGAATCAGTTCGCCCAGTTCATTGAGTACGATCAGTTTGCCGTCGACAGCAATGATACCTCCCTGTCCGATCCTCGTGTTTCGTTGCATTTCTGACAGGCTGCGCCAGGGATTCGTTGAACCGTTTTCCCAACTCATTTCTCCTGTATGGAATTCGATGCAGCGAAAACTACCTCGCGATGGCCGGTGTGTTTTCGATTGAACATCAACGATGTCAAACCCGTAGAGATGTCCATCGACGCACACACTCGAACAGACATCGTTCGAGAGCAGCTCGTTTTTCCAGACGTTCGTAGCTTGCTGCTCCGAAAGATCGAGCAGTTGAGATCCGGCCCGAAACGGACCAGCGATCCACAGGAACGGCTCCTGATACACAGGCCATGCCGAATGCTCATCATATCCGGCCGAGATCTTCACTCGCTGCCATACTTCTCCAGTATCGCGATCATGGACCACCAATGCGTTTTGCAGGTAACCCACAACAAGACGCTGGTCGCCGAGTTCTATGGGGAAGGCGGGAGTACAACTGGCGGCGTCATTCCCGTTGGACCAGACTTCGCGACCAGTGTCGGCATCCAGAGCAACCATGCCGGCACCGGCCGCCCCGACCGGCATCAGGACCTTGCCATCAACGACAGTCGGCGAGCACGCGTAGCCAAATCCGACACCCTCGATACCGTAGCGTTCGTCAAGGTCCACTTTCCATAATACGTCGCCATCGCTCTGACTCAGACATCCCAGCAGCCCGTCTGGTGAGGCGTAGTAAACCCGGTCGTTTGACAACGTGGGTGTGGATCGTGGTCCGGGATATACACCCGCCGATTCGTATGGCCAGTTGTCAGGAGGCGCGTTTAAACCCGCCATCAATGGGGCTGGAGATGACGACAGACGTGTTTCTGTCGGGACTGGAAATGGCGCTGGCTCGCCGGGGAGATGTTACGGAGTTGATTCACCATTCGGATCGGGGGAGTCAGTATTGCAGCCATGCGTTCCAGTCAGCGTTGCGTCGACAGGGGATTGCCTGCAGCATGAGTCGGAAGGGGAACTGCTGGGACAATGCCGTGGCGGAGAGTTTCTTCGCGACGCTGAAGAAGGAATTGATTCACCAGTGTCAGTACGTTGACCAGGAGGAGGCGCGTGCCAGCATCTTTGAGTACATCGAAGTGTTCTATAACCGGGTTCGTCGTCACTCATTTCTGGACGGCGTGAGTCCGGAACAGTACGAGGAACAGGCATGAGCTTTCCTCGAACCTCACCAACAAAGGCAACGTCCGGAGTGGCCATCTCTGTCACCAGTCGTCGTCCGCGAGATTGTGGGCGACCGACGACTGGCTCCGACGAAGGCTACTCCTCCAGGGATTTATGGATGAACAGAATGGCTGTTCATCATTCTCAGTACCACGCGCCCACTATTTCCGGGAACTTCATACACCCATTTTACTCTCCTCATGAATGATTGTTTATTGCTGCAACTGCACGTCTTCAGCCTTGCCGAAAACAAACGTTCTCTGTTTCCCAGTGATACAAAACGGCATCCGCTCAACAGTGCTGACGGATCAGTGGTTCGTAATACGAAACGCTCCACACTGACACATCGCGTTGCCACCGCCACGACACTGATCACCATCCGTGTGATTCCGCGACACGGAAAATTGAAAAACAGCGATTTTCGCCTGCAGGCACAGTGCGGGCTGACGCCGAAGTCCAGACGCGGGCTGGCTGCGGGGGAGGCGGTGGATGAGTGAATGCGGATGGCTTGGGGAGGCAGGCTGCGGCCTGCGCTGCGGCATCTCCGCTCGTGCCTGGCTGACCTTGCCCGTCCTGTGTCGCAAAAACAAAGTCCATTTACGGACTAAAACCCACCAGGGGTGCTCAACTGTCGTCTGCTCGGATATCG
>JBDOMX010001023.1:0-2216 GCA_039831615.1 Planctomycetaceae bacterium | reverse complement strand
ATACGTCAAACCCCAGCGTGCTGATTGCGGCAGGCTTGCTCGCACGTGCAGCCGTCGAGAAAGGTTTAGGGAGCAAACCGTGGGTTAAGACGTCGCTCATGCCGGGTTCGACCGTCGTCAGTAAGTATCTCGAAGCGACTGGTTTGCAAAGCTATCTCGACGAGCTTGGCTTCGCCGTCGTGGGGTATGGCTGCGGGACGTGTTTTGGCGCGTCCGGTCCCATTGACGCAGAGCTTGAGAAGAAAATCATAGACAACGACATTGTTGCGTGTGCGGTGTTGTCCGGGAACCGCAACTTCGAGGGTCGCATCCATCCGGCTGTACGCGCGGCGTTCCTCGCGAGTCCGCCGCTTGTTGTCGCGTTCGCGCTGACTGGACGCGTCGACGTCGATCTTGAAAGCGAGCCAATCGGACACAGCGACGCGTGTCAGCCGGTGTATCTTCGCGATATCTGGCCCACTGGCGAGCAGCTCGATCGCGCACTGACGGTGGCAGTGAATCCGTCTTTCTATCGCGAGATCTACTCGGACGAAATCGTTAGGAAGAACCGGTTCTGGGCGAGCATCGCACAGGTGACGGGGGAACTCTACCCTTGGGACAGCGATTCTACGTATATCAAAGAGCCACCGTTTCTCGATGCTGCGCTACGGGAGTCGACGCTGCTCGCCATTCAAGGCGCCCGGCCGCTCGCAATACTTGGCAACTCGATTACGACGGACCACATCAGCCCGATCGGCAACATCAACAGCACGTCGCCTGCCGGGACATACCTGCAAAGCTGTGGCGTTGGCGCGGGCGATTTCAACAACTACGGCGCGCGTCGGATGAACCATGAAGTCATGATGCGCGGTATGTTCGCCAACGCGCGCCTCCGGAATCTGATGGTGCCTGGCGTCGACGGTGGTGTGACGGTGCACCAACCAAGCGGAGAACAACTGACCATCTACGACGCGGCCATGCGTTACGCTTCGGAAAGCATTCCACTCATCGTCTTCGGAGGCGAAGAGTACGGAACCGGCAGCGCGCGCGACTGGGCTGCGAAAGGAACGCGGTTGCTCGGTGTGTCTGCTGTCGTGGCGAGCAGCTTTGAGCAAATTCATCGCCGAAACCTTGCCTGCATGGGCGTGCTGCCGTGCGAACTCCCGGCAGGCGTGACCTCTGCGAGCCTAACGCTTGACGGCTCGGAGTGTTTCGACCTGATCGGTCTGGATGATCACACGGACCCGGGCAAGTCGCTGACGCTCATCGTCCGTCGCCTGAACGGACGCACCGACAGAATTCCCGTTAAGCTGCGAATTGATACACTGGCTGAAGTTGGCTATGGGCGGCACGGCGGCATCATGCCGTACATGCTGAGCGAGATAACGAAGGTAGCTCTCGGTGAACAGACTGCTTGAAATACAAAAGGATAATCTGCCAGCGTGAACGGTACCGCCAAGGACCCTGCAGTCCTGGTTTCCTACACGGATCCCGTTGAAGGATTCAAAGGATACCTCGCCATTGACTGCCTTACCCATTCGATTGCAGCTGGAGGTTTTCGCGTTCAAGAGGGACTGACTGCTGAGCACATCATCCGGATGGCAAAAACGATGACGCTGAAACACCGCCTGGCGGGAAATCGCGTTGATGGTGCAAAGAGCGGGATCGACTACGATCCGACAAAGCGTGGTAAGCGCGAGGCCGTCAGGCGTTTTTTCGAGGCGATTCGCCCCTACATAGCGAGTCGGTATTCCATGGGACCGGACCTGAACACAACCCTTGCCGAGATTGACTCCATCGCCGCTGAACTCCAGATTCCTTCAGTTAAGATGGCTGTCGCCCAAGGGCAGAAACTCGGACTGAAGGAGTTTCTGAACCGCTACAAGGTGCTACAAGAGGAAATCGACGGCTTTACCGTCGATCGTCGCCGATCTGGCCATGGTGTCGCGGTCGCTTGCGTGGCTGCATTACGTAACATGGGAGTTCAGCCCCGAAATGCGACGGCGATTATTCAGGGGTTTGGCAGTGTCGGCACAGCTTGTGCTTTCTCTCTGTTTTGTGCTGGTGTTAAGATCATCGCCATTTCCGACGTCGGTCATTCTCTCATCTGTGACCGTGATGACGGACTAGACATACCGGGAATTCTTGAAACGCGAAACTCTGACACGCGGATCGACCTGAGAACATCACCGGCTTTATGTCATTTTGCGGATCGAAATGAAGTATTCGATATCCCT
>JBDOMX010000230.1:0-2216 GCA_039831615.1 Planctomycetaceae bacterium | reverse complement strand
TGGTTCCGGGCTGCTGACGGTGATCTTTGGATGAAGATCATTGAGTCCGGTACGACGATCGACGTCCAACCAACAACACCACTGGTTGTCTCGAATTCCCACGACTCGGGCACCGGTTCACTACGAGCCGCCATCGACGCGGCGAACAGCAATGCCGGATTCGACACCATCACCTTCGACATCGGTGCCGACGGCAGCACTCACACGATACAGCCCCAGACTCCTCTGCCGACAATTACCGATCGCGTCTACATCGACGGATCGACACAGGTGCCCCTACCAATTCTCGACGGCGGCTTCGAGAGTCCTGTGCAGCCGGACAATGACTGGGAGCTGGCAAACGGCAGCGGTAACGGCACTCTCGCCGACTCGCAGTGGACGATGACCGGCGGCGCGGGAATCACGCGCAACCTCAGCGCCTTCCAGCGCAGTTCCACGCCAATGAACACCGGCTTTGTTCCAGCACCCGAAGGTGAACAGCACGCACTGATTCAGAACACGGGCAGTATGACGCAGACTGTGACAGGCTTTGAGATCGGCCGAACTTACGACCTCCGCATGTTGACCATGGGTCGTCAATTCGGCAGTGGCGGCGGCAATCTGGAAGTGACGCTCGATGCGGGTCTCGCAACGGAAACCGTTTTGCTGGATATTCCGCAAGTCAGTTTCACTCGGTTTACGGAAGTCGTCAGTTCGACATTTGTCGCCACAAAGAGTTCCTATACGCTAACAATCACATCTGATCCGAGTGGCAGCCAGACAACGTTTTTTGATGACGTACAGTTCGGTCTGGCAGGACCCGCGATAACGATCGACGGTTCGGTGGCGGGTGGATCCTCGGGACTGGAATTCACCGCGCCGGGCGGTGTTGAGTCGTTGACGGTGATCGGGTTTACAGGCGGAGCCGGTATTCAGCTCAACGCTCCGGGCAGTTTTGTGGAACACGTGTGGTCGGGCGTCGATGCGACCGGCACAACTGCAGCACCGAATCAAATCGGCATTCGAGTGGAGTCCGATGGCAACACCATCCTCAACAGCCTGCTGTCCGGAAACACTCTTGCCGGCATACAGGTGCTCAATGCCGACGACAACAACATCACGAACAACCTGATCGGCACAGATCTATCGGGAACCGTCGCGCTGGCCAACGGTGGTGATGGAGTGGAACTGCGATCCGCAAACAGCGCGACCGTGACCGGCAACGTGATCGCATTCAACGGGGAAGACGGTGTGCTGGTCGTGGACACTTCGACCGGCAACACGATTTCAAACAACTCGATCTTCAGTAACACCCAATTGGGCATCGATCTCGGCAACGACGGTGTCACACCGAACGACAATCTCGACACGGACGCCGGCGCCAACGACCTGACCAACACGCCAGTTCTCACGGGTGCCGCCGCCGTCCCGATCCCGGCGCAGCTTCTGTTTCAGGACACCTTTGACGATGGGGTCAGCACGTCAATCGGCGATCCGTCAGCCCGTGCCACGGGTTTGCTCGCGGACCTCGTGAAGTACAACATCACCAGCGCCGACGCTGGAGAGGTTGCGGTCACCGGCGGTCTGCTTGACTGGACGGGCACGAACATCGCCAACGGCAATCTGGAAACCGCCAACGGCAGCCAGAAGTGGACGTTCCGCACGGGTGTGGGCGGCAACACCCATTTCGACTGGGCACCGTATCTGGCCGGGGATATCTACGAGGTCAGCTTTACCTATCGTTCGGCGTGGTCACAACCTTTAACGTTCGGCATTTCTGATTCGCCGCAGCCAGGCAATTGGAATGCGGACGAACACGGCAGTTACGACTACGCGTTTGGAGCCTGGGGACGCAACTGGGATTCGGGAGAAGATGGCAATACGACAAGAACGTCGGGTGCGGACGGCGATACCGAATTCGATGTCCTGCTAAAGATCGACGAACCTTCCGGGACCGCGGAGGCCTGGGTTGACGGCACTTTGATCAGTACCGAGTTGATCGACTTCGAAAATATTGGACGCTACTTCTCGTTCGGCGAAAACATCGGGTACGGTGGCTACATCGATAACTTCAAAGTCTTTGTGATGCCGACGGGAACGACGACCACCATCGTCGGAGCAATGAACGGTCTGGCGAACACCGAATACACGCTCGAGTTCTTCTCGAATGACCAACTTGATGCAACCGGACACGACGAAGGACAGACAGTCGTTCATTCGATGACCGTCACAACCAA
>JBDOMX010000663.1:0-2219 GCA_039831615.1 Planctomycetaceae bacterium | reverse complement strand
CATTTTCATCATCTTTGAAGTCTTACGAAGCTTCCCGCCCGCCGTCCTCAAGCTGAAAACGTAACTCGTCGTCTTCAGGGGACCTCTACTGCTCAACCAACGTTCAATTTCCCGCCCGACGTGATCCTGAATCGGGATCGAGGCCTTCTTCCCGTTCTTCGCGAATTCTGCTTCCAACGTAACGAGTGAAACTCCGGTTGAAAGAATCAAGGATCCTCGTCTCAAAGAGGCGAGTTCCTTTCTCCTAAAACCCGTTGACGCAGAAACCAGGTAGCAGATCGCTCTTTCCGGTCCGGGGACGTTCTCAACAGATTCACCACTTCTTGCGGCTTGGATCAGTCTGACAAACTCGTCGGAAGACAATGGGCGTCGATCATGCCGTCGATCTGTCTTCACGTCGAACTTCTTAAGATCGGCGATCGGATTAGTGGTCAACCTTCCCCTGTCGACCATCCACGTCACAAACTGCCTGATGGCCGTGATGTAGTGATTACACGTTTGAGCCGACAGTCGGTCGTTTCTTTGGTCATACAGGAAATGCTGAACAGGGTCGTTCTTTATATCCCCGGGAAACATGAACCCACAGCCATCGAGTATACTCAACACCCGGCCACGGACCAGAAGTACCTGCTCAATTGACGTACCGCGTGATCGCTGGTGCAGCCCGTACTCTTCCAGGTGCACATCAAGGGGTTTCTTGCGGTGTTCTTCGAACGGATCCGTTTCTCCCGCCTTCTTCTTCTCGATCTCACGAAGTGCGTCTGCCAGTTTTCGTGCGGCCACAGATTTATCGGAAGCGATGACCTTTCGTCGTTTCCTACCGTGCTCGTCACGATACTCGATTGAGTATTTCTTGTCGGATTTCTCTGTTCGCTGCCCCGTCTCAGGGTCTGTCACCACCCGTTTACGCTTAAACACTCTTGGCATAACCTAATTGCCCCTCCGTCTAACTATCGATTTCCAGATCGGTTGCCACTCCAGGAGCGGCGGGCAACCATGCCGCACCCAATGGTCAAGCTCGTCCGGATGCCACCGGAGATTCCTTCGACCTATGTTCACAGGAGCAGGCACAAGTCCTTCGGCCCGCATGCGTTTCCATGTCCGCCCGGAGATTTTCAGTCGAACTGCTACGTCGCTTTCTGTCATTAATTGCGGGAGGGTCATTGGGCACCTCCCGCTGGGCGTTTCTTTGCCGCTGAGATTTCTCGATTGACTTGACCGCTAATCCACCTGTAGACCGGTTGTTCGAGAACATCGGGTGGGTTGTTTGGCATGTCATCGAGAAACTGGGCGAGGAACAAGCTCCACGATTCAAAGCTGACTGGGTATGGTCGGAAGCCCTCAAGGACAGCCGTCGTCTTCGCCAGATCCAGGTATGGCCGGACCTGAAGTGCATATCTGTGAACGAGAGAAACCTCTCTGAGTTCCTCTCTCAATGCACTCCGGTCATATGCCTTCTGATGTCTAAGTGATAATTCAATCCTTGCAATGACTATCGCAAATGCACTGAGATCTTTGCGGGCCTTCTTCTTTCGCTGCATCGTTCTTCCTTTCAATGGAACAGGTTTATCGGAGCAGGCGAAGCGTGCCTGCTAAGTCGTTTACCTGGGATGAAGCTGCCTATCCAAACGAGCTGAAAAAATAATTGGGTTCCGGAAAAGTTCTTTGAACTGTCCTTTCATTCAGATTTGATGCGGTATCTGTGTCATCTGTGTCATCTGTGTCATCTGTGTCATAACGCCATAAGTCCGGCAATTCTCAGGGTTTGAGAATGACGGTGATGATGGATTCAGCGTCATCGCCGTGTCACCCGACTCGCAAAGGTTCGTGCGGCCTTGGCTTCCTGGGACGTCTGAGGATCTTCAGACGTGCGGGACGCAACACTCACCGGCTTCCTTGAGACCGCAGGACTTACGTGGCTGCCTGCTTCAGGTAGCGAAACACGGTTGCGTCACCGACATTCAGGGCATTGGCGATCTCGTGAACTTTCAGACCCTGTTCCCGCAGCTCCTTCGCCCGAGCGGGTTTTGCTTTGGTCGTGCCGGACTTCCGGCCTGTGTACACACCCCGCTCTTTGGCGGCGGCAATTCCAGCGGCCTGACGTTCCCTTCGCATTTCTTGCTCCATCTCGGCGACTCCGAGCAGTACAGCAGCAAGCATTCGTCCAACGGCTCCGCTGAAGTCGATCTGCTGCGTGACGGAGACGACTCGAAGTCCCC
>JBDOMX010000338.1:0-9589 GCA_039831615.1 Planctomycetaceae bacterium | reverse complement strand
CCTGTTCGACAGTGGCACCTTCCTCAAGCACAAACTGAGCTTCTCGCTGATACGGCCAGAACATGCGGTTGCCGACAAAGCCGAAGCAATTTCCAACCAGCACACCGACTTTCCGCAGGCGTTTGGCAAGGTCCATTGAAGTTGCGATGACGTCGTCTGCCGTCTCCTTTCCGCGGACCATCTCCAGCAGTTTCATCACGTTGGCCGGACTGAAGAAATGATGGCCGATGACGCTCTCGGGCCGACTGGTTGCTGCGGCGATGGCATCGATGTCCAGAGTGGAGGTGTTCGACGCCAGGATGGCTCCAGGTTTGGCGACCTGGTCCAATTCGCCGAAGATTTGTTTTTTGAGGTCCATGCCTTCGAAGGCAGCTTCGATCACGATGTCGACGTCGGCAAGTTGACCGTAGTCCGTCGTGCCAGTGATCATGGCCATTTTCTTGTCGACGTCTGCTTCCGTCATGCGGCCGCGTTTGACCGAGATTCCGTACGTCTGGTGAATGCGTTCGATGCCTTTTTCCAGCTGTTCCTGATTCACTTCTTTGAGGATGACGGGGATCCCCGCATTCACGTAGGTCATCGTGATTCCGCCGCCCATGGTTCCTGCACCGATGACGGCCGCGGATTCGATCGAACGACGTGGCGTCTCTTTGGTGATTCCAGGAACTTTGCTGACGGCTCGTTCGCCGAAAAACGCATGAATGAGTCCCTGAGACTGCGTGCCCTGCAGACATTCCCCGAAGATCTGCATCTCTTTCCGAGCGCCCTCTTCAAATGTTCCCTGACCGGCCGCTTCCACGGCATCAATACATCGGAACGGAGATTCCTGACCACGCGCTCGCTTCGCGACGACCTGGCGAAGTTCTTTGAGGGCGGTCGCGTTCTGCGCGGGGTCGCCCAGCCGATCGTTGATTTCACTGGTCTTTCGAGGTGCCTCGCCGGCGTCTGCCAGCTCACGACCGAATGCCATGGCCGCTTCGAGCAGGTCGCCCTCTGCGATCCGGTCGATAATTCCCAGTTCATGAGCTGCCGGGGCAGGAATCATTTCGCCACTGGCGCAGATTTCTGCGGCCTTTGGGATTCCACAGAGCCGCGGCAGTCGTTGCGTCCCCATTGCCCCGGGGATGATCCCCAGTTTGACTTCCGGCAGCCCGACTCGGGCATCTGCTGTGGCAATCCGGTAATGGCACCCCATCGCGGTTTCGAGCCCTCCGCCCAGGGCATTTCCATGGAGGGCGGCGATCACCGGTTTGCCGCAGTTTTCGATGCCGTTGATCATGGAATGCATCGGAAAATCGGAGTCCGGCCGCCTGGTCCTTAGGGCACCGAATTCACTGATATCCGCGCCACCGGAGAACGTTGAACCTGCGCCGATCAGCACGATGCACCGAATCGCATCGTTCTGGGCTGCCTCCTCGACGGACGCCAGTACAGCCCGACAGGCAGCCTGGCTCAAGGCATTCACGGGGGGATTCGTGAGCGTGATGACGGTGACGTCGTCATTCACGTCGACCTGAATGAGAGCGCTCATGCAAGATCCTCTTGAGCACAAAGAAAATGATACAATGCGGTGGCAGAGTGCGCGGAAGGGCGGTTTACTGATCGCCACATCGGCCGCTTCACTCCCGGCGCACGAATGGTCGCGAAACTTAGCACCCCGCAATCACACCGTCAAAGCACACCGATTACAGCGTCTCGACCGGATCCTGTCGCAGACTGTCATCGGACAGGAACACCAAACATGGCAGATCGATTTTCGCTCAACGGACGCAACGCGGTCGTCACCGGTGGCACGCGCGGGATCGGTCTGGCGATCGCTCAGGGATTTCTGGAAGCCGGCGCGAACGTGACGATTTGCAGTCGGAAGCAGGAGAGCGTCGACAGTGCGCTGGCCGAACTGCAGCGATTCAGCGGCAGCGTGCAGGGCGTGGCGGCTCACGTGGGAAAAACGGCCGACCTTGAACGGCTGGTGTCGACGGCTGAAGAGCACTTCGGCCCGATCAGTATTCTGGTCAACAACGCCGGGACGAATCCCTATTACGGGCCGATCATCGATTCTGAGGAGTTGGCCTGGGACAAGACGATGGATGTCAATCTGAAGGCACCGTATCTGCTGTCGCAGCTCGTTGGTCGAAAAATGATGGCAGCCGCCGGAGGCTCGATCATCAACATCGCGTCAGTCGCCGGCCAGACGGCTTCTCCCAATCAGGGGATTTACTCGATCACCAAAGCCGGCGTCATCATGCTCACCCGAGTGATGGCTCGGGAGCTGGGGGCGCACGGGATTCGAGTCAATTGCATTTGCCCAGGTGTGATTAAGACGAAGCTCAGTGAAGCATTGTGGGCGGATCCCAAAGCAGAAAAGCAGATGGCATCGATGAAGGCGTTGGGCCGGGTTGGGACGACTGATGAGCTGATGGGTGCGGCCATTTATCTGGCATCGGATGCCAGTTCATTTACGACCGGGGCGACATTAAATATCGATGGTGGCATGGTTCTTTGACGTCCGCTGTCGTTTCCGGGCGATCAAGTGGTCCGACTGGGCGGCAGAGTTCTCCTCTCGTCAGTTTTTCGCTACCGTTGAACTCACAGGATGGTCACAATTGTCCGATGACGCTGGCCGAATTCCTGCCGTCGTCCATGATCCGGTTTTCGAATCGACGAAGCGGAGAGACGGCGATCCGAATCGTTTGACACTGGGGCTGAAGGCGACGGCACCCGGGCACGGCGGTCAGCTGCCTCCTGCTGCCGCACTGCGGCTGGCCGTGAAGCAGACGCGTTTGCGGCGGTTTTGATCTGACCAGTTAGAACGCCGGCTTTGTTGCTTTTTCTGTCCCAACCTCACCTATTTCTCCCACCAACCTGCGGAGCCCGCACTCATGCGTTTGATCTGTTGTTTCCTTGCACTCACCGCCATTGTCGCATTCACTTCCAGCGACTCTGCGGCAGCTCCGCCCGACGGGTTTCAGGCTCTGTTCAATGGTGAAAACCTTGATGGTCTGCACGGATGGACTCATGCGGCCATGCAGAAATACGAAGATGCGTCGCCGGCGGACCTGCAGGCAATCACGGCAGAATGGACCGCGGATGCGAAAAAACACTGGTCGGTTGAGAACGGTGAACTGGTCAATGATGGGCACGGTGCCTACCTCGCCACGGACGGAAAATACCGCGACTACGAGTTGCGGTTGGAGTACAAAACGGTCGCCGGGGCCGACAGTGGAATATATCTCAAAGGATGCCCCCAGGTGCAGATTTGGGATTTCACCGATCCCGGGAAGTTTGGCATCGGTGCGGATCTGGGCAGCGGCGGACTGTGGAATAATTCTGCCGGTAAGCCGGGAAAAAATCCGCTGGTGCTGGCCGACCGATCGTTGGGGGAGTGGAATTCCTTCCGAGTCGTCCAGGTTGGGTCTCGAACATCGGTATGGATGAATGGCCACCATGTCGTCGACAACGCCGTCATGGAGAACTATTTTGATCGAGGCGCACCGCTGCCACTGAGCGGTCCGATTGTCCTGCAGACGCATGGGGGTGAAATTCGCTGGCGCAATCTGGCGATCAAAGAACTGACCAGCGACGAGGCGAACGCGGTCCTCGGCGGTCATCAACGGCAGGCGTTTGCGACGGCCTTCAACGGTAGCGATCTTTCCGGCTGGCACGGTGCCGTGGACAATTATGAAGTGGTCGACGGAGCCATCCGTTGCCGCGTGGGACATGGCGGCATGCTGTTGACCGAAAAGGAGTACGCCAACTTCATTGCCCGGCTTGAGTTTCGGCTGCCGCCAGGCGGTAACAACGGACTGGCCATTCGCTCTCCGCTTGAAGGCAATCCGGCGTACGACGCCATGTGTGAACTCCAGGTGCTGGATTCAGAGCATGAAAAATATGCGGGGCTGGATCCTCGACAGTATCACGGCGCTGCCTACGGGATGACGGCCGCTCGACGGGGTTACCTGCGTCCTGCCGGCGAATGGAATTACCAGCAGGTGACCGTTGAGGGAAGCCGGATTCAGGTTGAACTCAATGGCTCACTGATTCTCGACACGGATCTTGCCAGCGTGACCGAGTTCATGTCCGAAACCGCCCATCCCGGCAAGGATCTCAAATCCGGCTACTTTGGGTTTTCCGGGCACAATGATCCTGTTGAATTCAGGAACATCGCGATCAAACGTCTGGCGGATTCGAACTAGGCTTCGCCGTCGATTATCGTGCTGATGCGTGGTCGGCTGGTCTGGCTCAGAGAACCGGGCTGTCGCTCATTCGTGAGATCAGGCCACCGTCTGCCGGCTCGGTTAAAACAGGGCTCAGGCCGCGCATTCCAGTTTCTTCTCTCTTTACAAGGATCAACTCGTGCCCATCCCTGCCGCAACACTGGACGGTTTGCAGAAGTATGATACTCCGACAATCTGTAACGTCATTGAGCTGTTTGCCGTCCGTCCCCGCAGTTCGGGCTATATGAATAAGTCCATTCAGGCCTGCTTTCCAAAACTGCCACCGATGGTTGGCTACGCGATCACGACGGAATTCCGAGCACTCTCGCCACCTCGAGCTGGTGACGTTTACGGTGGCATGGATGCTCAGCTGGAATCGATCGAATCCCTGGACGGGCCACCCGTCATCGTGTTTCAGGATCTGGATACACCGTCTGCCGCCGCCACGTTTGGCGAAGTCATGTGTTCCACGTACAAGAGTTTTGGCGCGGCCGGCTTGATTACGTCCGGGACGGGAAGGGATTTGGATCAGGTGGAGGCGCTCGGATTTCCAGCGTTCACCACGGGAACGTGTTGTTCTCATGGCGACTGCCATATGTTGTCCGTCAACGTCCCGGTCATGGTTGGCGGCATCACGGTGTATCCGGGCGATCTGCTGCATGGGGATTGCAACGGAGTCACGACGATTCCGGTGGACATCGCATCCGAGATTCCCGAGGCCTGCCAGGAATTCATGAAGGCGGAGGCTCACGTGATCGAGTACGTCAGATCCGGAACACCCACGATGGCCGATTTCGCAAAAGCACGGGACGCGATGTCGGCGGACGTCAAAACGCTGGCCAAACGTCTGCGGCGCACTTGAGAGATGGTGCGACTGGACCGAATTTACACTCGATCGGGTGACGCGGGGCAGACATCGCTTGGTGATGGCAGTCGCACTGACAAGACATCGCAGCGGATTGCTGCCATGGGGGCTGTTGACGAAATCAATTGCCATCTTGGCACGGCTGTCTCCCTCATCAAGGATGGAGAATTGCGGCAGGTGCTGAACCGAAGTCAGCAACTGCTGTTTGATCTGGGGGCAGATCTGTGCAGTCCGCTTCCCAGTGATCGGACTGCAGATTGCTGTCCACGGATGGCAGATCATCACGTGCGCTGGCTTGAGTCTCAAATTGATGCTGCGACGAATCAGCTGGCCCCGCTGACGAGCTTCGTTCTTCCTGGCGGACGGCCTGTGGCAGCCGCCCTGCATCTGGCTCGATCTGTCTGTCGTCGAGCGGAACTGGATTTCCTGCGAATCATCGAGTCGGGAGAGTCGGCGACGACCAATCGACAGGTTGGAGTCGTACTCAATCGACTCTCGGATCTGTTATTCGTGCTGGCGCGACGAGCGAATGGAAACGGAGAAGATGACGTTCTGTGGACGCCCGGATCTGCAATCGCGGACGACGAAACCGGATGACGATGTGCTACCGCCGCCCGGCCGGGACAGCTACATTGTTTGCACGCGGGAACGGATTGAACGAAATTCACTGGTGGCAAGGGGCCAGTCTCCGTTTGGCTCTCTGGCAGGAACGGGGCTGGAATGGCAGTCAAGTCATGGCAGATCAACACGAACAGGATACTGCGCTGTCGGCCCTGGCAGCCGAGTTTCAAAAGACGATGGCTCATGCGTGGATGGTGCGGACGTTTATCAAGCACTGTGATGAAATCGACGATTTCCCCGAGTTGATGGGGATTGTGCGAGCTGTGTTTGATATGAGTCGTGCGATTGAGAACAAGGTCGGCGACCCGGACACCTACTTTCGGTTCGCCGCCAAAAAAATCGGCAAACTTCGCAAAGCGGTGATCCAGTTCCGCGAAGACGCATGGCGTGCTTCCACCCACACCAACTTCCAGCAGGCTTTGGTATCGATTGAACATGCTACGGATCGGATGGAGTCCATTCTGCACCAGGTCAGCAATAAGACACGCTGACTGAATCGCAGCGTGGAATGTGAATTCGCGTGCTGGTGCAGTACAACTCAGGCCTGCGGCGTGCCGGATTGTCCACCGCCGATGGCGCGGTCACCCGACGACAAACGGTCGGAGTCGATCATTCCAGCTCTCCGCGAGGACAGCAACGTGATACGTGGGCAAAGATGTCCAGAGTCACTGTGCCGTTCGCGCTAACCTGCAACGCACGGAACGCAGCAGATGAAGATCGGAATTGTACACCTGGAATGTCCCAATGCAGTCGTGCGCTGGTGTGAAACGATGCCGGTCGCCGGCCGCAGTTTCACCATCGTCGCCGTCCTGTTGGCCGTGAGCGTCCTGGCAGCTTGCTCTGCTGCTCAGGCGCAGGACGATCCGAGTATTCAGCCAAAAGCAAATCCCACCGCGGAGCAGCCGGACGCAACGCTGGCCGAACCCATCACGGACCCGCTCCAGCTCCTTCGCCAGAGAATCTCACGATTGGTGCCGCAGATCGGTGAAGCCGACGTTGATGATGCAACCCGTGAGCAAATTCGAGGACTGCTGACCCAGGCGACCGCTGACACTGAAGCTGCGATCGAGTTAGCAAAGCAGAACAGCGCGTTGCAGCAACAATTAAAAAAACTGCCGGACGAGGCGAACGACGCCGGAAAACCACCTCCACCGCCTGGAGGAAAGCCCATTGAGTCCATGACCGCCGAAGAACTGGAAGTGGAATGGGCAACGGTGAGGCTGGGCCTGACGAGTGCCGAACATGAACTGAACAAGCGGCAAGAGACTGCGGAGAACTCTGCTGATCGGAAACGAAGCCTGCAGGAGAAAGAGAAAACTGCTAAGGAGAGTGTCACGGCCGCAGATGATCGATTGCAAAAGATCCCGGAGAATTCAGGCACTTTGCTGGGGAATGCCCTGCGCGCCGAAGCGGAAGCATCTCAATTCAGGGCTGTCGTGGAAAACGAACTCGCTGTAAATCTGTTGGCCAAACTGGATTTCGAATTGCAGCTGAATCTGCCATCGATGCTGGTCGAGAAACAGCAAAAACTCATCAGACTCCACCAGGATCGCCTGAAAACTTTGCAGGAGACACTGGCGTCCCTTCGACAGAATCAGGCGCGCCAGGCATTGAAGAAGGCCGAGCTTGCAGAAGATCAGTTGGACACAATCACGAATGTTGAAATAAAAAAACTTGGGGAATTAAGAATTGAATTGGCGATTGAAAATGAGCGAATCACCAAGCAGGACATGCCTCATTGGCAAAAGATCCTTGAGCGTCGGAAGGAGGAACTGCAACGGCTCGAAGATAAGGGCGACCAGATTCGGGACCGCGTCATGGAATTTGGCACCGATAAAACTCTCGGAGAGAAGATATTGGATTTTGGAAGATCGCTGCCGTCCTTGCGCGAAATTGGCGCCGAGATCGGCAAGATCGAAACGCTGACTGCCGAATGGCGGACCCTGGATACTGAATATGAGGACGCGAAAAAGGAACTCGCTGCAGCCACAGAGGATTTTCGTGAGACAGCCAGCGAGGCCGAAAGCGACATCCTCGACAGCCTTCCTGAAGTTTTGGATCAGGTGAATCAGAACAGGACACAATTGTTCCTGCGGCTGGCAGAAGTAAATGGCGCCGACCGTGAGACCATCGGTTTTATTGAAGACTGGATGCAGTTCTCCAGCGAACACTTACTTTGGCTGCGGAGTCATTATCCACTGACCCGCGCGGATCTGGATGCAGTCAAATCAACCGAGCGCGTCGACGGCCGCCGCATCCAGGAAAGCCTCAGAACGATCGCCAACAGCGCGGGTGCGTCGCTGTGGGCGCTGTTGATTCCAGCGGGGCTTGCCATCGTCATCCTGCTGGCCGTGCAGTCGCGCGCAAAAGATGCACTGATGCGCCGAGGAGAAGAAGCCCAGCGAAAGACCTGTGTCAGTCTGCAGCCCACTATCTGGGCAATGCTCCTGAGTGTCGGTTTGGCTGCCGAGTGGCCACTGGGCTTCATGTTGGCGGGCACGTGGCTTCAGCTCAACAACAGCGAAATGACCACTGCAGTCGGCCATGCAATGATTCAACTTGGTGCCGTCGCGCTGTGGTTGAATTTCTTCCGCCAGGTTCTGCGGGCAGGAGGACTGGCATCAAATCATCTGATGTGGAACCGGACCGTCTGTGATCGCCTCCGCCGATGGCTCCATCTCGTGTTTTATGTCGCCGCATTGCCAATGTTTTCGTTTCTGTTGGCCCGGAACATTTCTAATCATCCGGATTCGCTGGAGCGACTGCTTTTCCTTCTATTGCTCGCGTGCAGTTCTGCACTCCTGTGCCAGTTGTTCTTTCCCGTCAGCGGACCGTTTGTCAGGACACTTGTCGGCCGATCGCGAATTCTCCATTCAACACGCTTCATCTGGATCGCCGGCATTGTGGCGGCTCCACTGATTCTCGCGGTTTGCTCTGCAACCGGATTTCATCACACGGCACTGTCACTTTGGGACAGGATGCTGTGGACCGTGGTGACCGGTACCGCAGTCATTCTGTGCTGGTCGCTGGTGCTGCGCTGGCTGCGAATGAATCATCGCGCCACCCGGCTGGCACTGGCTCGCGAACGAGCTCAACAGCGCGACCAGTCAGAGGAACCGAAAGATGCCTCCCTGCCGCAGCAGACAGTCACAGACGACTCAGAATTGCTGGTCTTTGGAACTCAGGCCCGTCTGCTGATTCGTAATGCCGCCATTCTGATGATGATCGGATGCACTTGGGCCATTTGGTTCGACATTCTGCCTTCACTACGGATTGTCGATCGCTACGAACTGTGGACCGTTCAGGAGCAGGTATCGGTCCAGACTTCGGAAGCCGGAGAAGAATCGACAAAACAGATATTTCAATCCAGGGCCGTGACGATTGGCAGCCTGTTCATGGTGGCTTTCGCAGCGGCTGCCACATTCGTCGGGGTGCGACAACTGCCGGGACTCATCGGCATGATTCTGATGCGACAGTCGAGCGTTGACAGTGGGGTCCGCTATACGATTACAACCGTCGTCCGCTACATGGTGCTGATTGCGGGGACCATCGTGGTGACGCATTCACTCGGGCTGCGCTGGTCACAGGTCCAGTGGCTGGTGGCGGGGCTGTCGGTGGGGCTGGGGTTTGGACTGCAGGAAGTGTTCGCAAACTTCGTGTCAGGGATCATCATTCTGGTCGAACGTCCCATTCGCATCGGTGACGTGGTGACGATCGACGGCGTCAGCGGCGTTGTGTCCAAGATTCAGATTCGCGCGACATCGATCACCGACTGGGACCGCCGCGAGTACATTGTACCGAACCGTGACCTGGTCACCGGCAAACTGCTCAACTGGACACTCAGCGATTCCACCAATCGTGTGGTGATCCCGGTGGGGATTAGTTATGG
>JBDOMX010000928.1:0-9589 GCA_039831615.1 Planctomycetaceae bacterium | reverse complement strand
ACTTCGGGACGCGCGGAAAGATCTTCAATATCCATTTTCGTAACATCCGTGGGAAACGCGACGACTTCCAGGAGGTTTATCTCGACAATGGAGACATGGACATGCTGCAGGTCATCCGGACGCTGCACGAGGTCGACTACCCTTATATGGTGATGCCCGATCACGTCCCACAACACGACGACGATCCCGGTGGACGCCAGGCATTTGCGTTCTCATTCGGATATATCAAGGCGCTGCTGCAGGCCGTTGAAACGTACGGTTGACTGATCCTTCCGCACGAACCGGAATGTCCGGCCTGACCCGCCGCCATCGTTGCACCGCCGTCGTCGGACTCCGTGGCTGGCGGGACCAAAGGATCTCAATCCTTCATCGACCCGAGCCATGTGACGAGTTCTTTCAGCTCATCGGCCGTCATTCCGGATACGAGATCCCCGCGATGGCTGCTGTGAATTGCGAGCAGATGCCGCTCCTCCAGAACGACTTCGTCTCCCGCGCGAAGGTCATGCAATCGAGTTTCAATCAACGGGTTGTCCACGACACCTTTGAGAAAACTGCCGTCTCGTTCCGTGATCCGGATCCAAAAATCCTCGCCCCAGCCTCGCGACGGGATCTCCTGTTTCGGGATCGGAACCAATGAAGCCGGCTGATCATGGCTCAGAATGGGTTTGGACATTTCGCCGTGGCACGACGGACAGCTGCAGTGTTCAACATCTTCTTCGTGCACTGAAAATCGGGCCGAATCAATGCGAACCTCAACAAAGTGGCCAGCACTGATGTGCCGCTTCAGCACGTCGGGGGGGACCTGAAATCTGTCGCCGTGGGCGGCATGCATGGCAACGCCATCCACGAGCTCGTAGCCATTGCGAAACATCTGCCGGAGAAATTGTTGCCGCAGAGGCGTGGTCACTGGTCGGTCCTGTTCCGTTCAAGTCATTCGTAGTGGGGCTTTGGCAATCTCCGTCGTCCGGAAATTGATCTGCAGAATCCCTTTCCACCGTGCGCGAGTCACATGGCTGGCAGTTGCGCCGCTCACATGTGGACAGCAATGATCAACACTTGACGTACAGAGTATGTGGTCTGCCAAAGCTTAAGTTGAGGGTAGCCGGATTCGCCAGAATTCGGAATGCTCGGTCGTTCCCTGAAGTCTGGCGACTCCAGCTACGGGCGAAACCTGATGTTTGTTCCTGACAAACCAGTAGAGGAGACCGGGCATCCCAAATACACTGAAGTTTCCGCATGATACAGCGTATTACGCTGACTTGTGGCCGCGAGGAGCGTGAAAGAGCTGGAAATCCTGCACGCCCACGAGCCAGAACCGGCTACGACAAAAGGAAAACCGATCTAGCTGGCCTGATTCTCAGGTCTCAACAGCCGACAGCAGACATTACGAAAGAACGGGCCATCATGTTTCGAAGACGACATCACATTGCCATGGTGCTCATCATTGTGTTCGGAGCAACAGCGACGGCAGGTCTGGACATCCCTGACAATCCACTGTGGGAGCAAATTGTCGACGAGGTCTACCTGCAGGAAATTCCGACTCTGATTGCCACGGACCGCGCCCTCACGGCCGCTGCGTATCATGAAGGAAGGGCCTGGGTCGGTGACGCCCAGGGGGTATGGCTCGTCGATGGCGAGTTACTCGCCGCACAGATCGGCCCGAATGGTCCCGTGACCCGCCTGAGTTCGCTGGATGATGTGCTGTACGCTGCCGGTCCTGCCGGTCTGTGGGCTATGTCCGGGAGCAAGTGGTCAAATCTCAGCAACCAGCCGGTGACTGATCTCTGCTATCACAATGGCCAGGTCGTTGTTGCGTCCGGCACGGAGTTGTACGCGGTCACGACGGACGGGCTCAGCGAACTTTCTTCCGGAAACCGCAGCAAGCTGCTCGGCGTTGAGTCTTACAGTGGTACCCTTTATGTGCACAACGGTGAACAGGTCGGCCTGCTCAATCGCCAGCAGATCCGCTATCGAGACATCGCGGACTGGGGACGTCTGCCATCCGGCTGCACGATCCGGGATCTCCTGACCGTTGGCAGCCGCCTGCTGGTCGCCACGGATGAAGGTCTTGCCGTCTTACGAGGAATGACGTGGTACCAGATCAATGGTGCCGATGGACTGTGCTACGAAGACACGACGAGTCTTGCGGTCGGATTCGACAGTGACCTCTGGATCGGCACATCTCGTGGAGCGATCCGCAACACTGACGACGATTACCAGTACTTTGGTCACCAGCGCTGGATTCCTCATGATCGCGTCAACGCCGTCGCGGCCGGCGACCGGGTTGTCTGCATCGCTACCGACGGTGGCCTGGGAATCATCCGCTACGAACCATTCACGCTCGCCAAAAAGGCGGCAGCCTATGAGCGATGGCTTGACGAATGGGGCATGAAGCGTCTGGGATTCGTCCACGGACTCTTTCTTGAAAACGGTCGCTGGGTGCGTGAGGTGAGTGACAACGATGTCGGCTACAGCAGTCATTATCTCCACGCAAAGTGCTTCGAACACGCCGTGACCGGCAGCGCTGAGGCACGGGCCGAGGCTGTGCACATGATGAAGTCGGTGAAGTGGAGTGAAGAAATCACATCCGTCAACGGCTTCCCCGCGCGGTCGATTTATGCGGTTGGCGAGGAGACGCACAAGGCCATGCACGGATCCGGCGGCCTTCCCGCAGAATGGCACGCCACGCCCGACGGTCTCTTCGAATGGAAAGGTGATACATCCAGTGACGAGACGGATGCACAGGTTTACGAAACGAGCCTGTTCCTGAACCTTGTGGCCAACGATGAGGAACGCGTCTGGGCGACCGATCACCTCCGCCGTGTTGTTGGTCACATCGTTGACAACGGTTTTCTGCTGCGCGATGTCGACGGCAAGCCGACCCGCTGGGCTCGCTGGGATCCCGACTACCTGCAGTCCCCTTACGGCGCGTACGCCCGCGGGCTCAACGGACTGGAAGCCTTCAACTATGTAACCACAGCCCACCATTTCACCGGCGAAGAGAAATTCGCGGAAGCGAAACGATTCCACCTCAAGCAGGGTTACCTGCCGGACATCCTTCGTCAGAAACTGACCTTCCATCCCGGCTTCTTCACACATTTCGACGACCGTCTGGCCTTCTATTCTTTTTTTCCACTGATCCAGTACGAGACAAATGCCGAGCTCAAAGCGGTCTGGCTGCGAAGTCTGGAACGGAGCTGGGAAATCAAGCGCGTCGAGTCGGTGCCATGGTTTAATTTCATCTACGGGGCAATCACCGGAAACGACTGCGAGACCAGGCAGGCAGTCAACCACCTGCGAGGCTGGCCGCTCGACCTCAGAATCTACTCCTATACGAATTCACATCGTGACGATCTGCATGTACCGAAAGGTTACCGCATGTATGCAGAGCGACCGAAACCGCTGAATCCGCGCGAGGCTGCACCCGGTCGCTGGGACCGTGATTTCATGCGACTCGACGGAGGAAACGGCGGGCGTGTGGTCGCTGACCCCGGTGGCTGGCTCGACGCTTACTGGATGGGACGCTACTACGGGTTCATTACGGCGCCGCAGACCGACGACATCAGACTGACGACTGTTCCGCAACGTACGGTGAACGTCGGTGCCGCACCCTACCAGGGGCCGCCACGACCCGCACTCAGGCATGAGACAACGCCGTAACCGCTGCCAGGGCTGGTCATGCGGTCTATGCCAGCAGTGCACGCCGCCGGGCGTTGACTGCGTCACGAAGGACATTGCAGTCGGCGTCATCGATCATTTTTTTTTCGGCCGCGGCATCAATAGAACGTGCGACCCCCTGCAGATCGGATTCACGTTCCGCAGACGTGATCTTTCGTTTGAAGTTTTCGACGTGCCCCTGGTGGACGCGAGCATAGAATCCTGAGTCACTTGCGTCGTTGTTCATTGCGGCGTTCCCTGCGCGCTAGCGGTCGGTCATAACAGGAGTGGACGGCGCTGTTCCGGAGACTCGCCAGCTGAGCCGTCCGACGGGAGGCTGACGTGCGATTTATAGAGACAATTCGATGTGGACGGAATCGAGCGACCAGTGATTTTTTTCAGTGAAGAGAGTGTTTGAACTTCAGCGTTCGGACGACGCAGGAAAAAGCAGATCGCCCGGTCGCCGCGTCCACCAGCGGGCCGAGTCTTCACAAGCTGCGCCAGTCAGGTTACGCTGCGGGTATGATCCGTCCTTCTCCGTACTGTCGAGAGTTTCATGATGTCGTGCCGCGTTTTCTCGCTGTCGCTGAGTCGTTCCGTGGGCCTGCTGTGCGCTACCGCGCTGATCAATCAATCATTCGCAGACGACTGGCCACAGTGGAATGGCCCCACACGCAACGGCGTGTTGCGGGAAGCTGACATTGTCGCAGTGGTTCCTCGCGGCGGATTGCCGAAGTTGTGGGAACAGCCGGTGCAGCTCGGTTACTCCGGACCGGCCGTGGCGGACGGCCGCGTCTACATCACGGACTATGTCAGGTTCTCCGGCAAGATCACCAATAATCCGGGACGTCGCGACAAACTCACCGGAACAGAACGGGTTCTTTGCTTCGACGCGGAACATGGCCGGCCGATTTGGGATCACGAGTACAAACAGCCGTATTCCGTTTCCTATGGTGCGGGGCCGCGGGCCGTCCCGACCGTCCATGATGGACTCGCCTACACACTGGGTGCCGAAGGAAACCTCCGTTGCTTTCAGGCCGAATCCGGCAACGAAATCTGGCAAGCGGATTTTAGAAAGGACTATCAGGCTGAGACACCCTTATGGGGACACTCAGCGGCGCCATTGGTGTACAAAGAAAGTTTGATTTGCCTGGTCGGCGGTGAAGGCAGTCTGGTGGTGGCATTTGACCGCCGAACCGGAACAGAGAAATGGCGCAGCCTCTCAGCGGAATCCACCGGTTATTGTTCGCCCACCGTGATTGATGCCGGAGGCGTCGAGCAGTTGCTGATCTGGGATCCAAAGACGCTGCACAGTCTGAATCCCTCGAACGGCGTCGAACATTGGCAGCAGCCGTTGGAACCGGGATACGGCATGTCAATCCTTCCGCCTGTCCATGACGGCGATCTGTTGTTCGCCTCAGGAGAAGCCGGTGTTTCCGCCATGTTCCAGCTGGAAGCCGACAGGCCTCAGGCAAGCGTGTTATGGCGAGGTACCCCACGCAACTCCATTTGTCTGGCCACCGCCGCAGCGGTCTTCGATAATGGTTACCTGTACGGCAGCGATACTCGCAGTGGAGCTCTCGTGTGCGCGCGAGCGTCGGACGGAAAACGTATGTGGCAAACCGCACGTCCGACATCAGGAGGAGACAGCAAACGCGGAAAGTCGAACGGGTCGGCGTTTCTGATGAAAACGGTTCACGGGTACCTGATCTTCAGTGATACCGGAGACTTCGTGTCGGCCACACTCACGCCGGATGGCTACAGCGAAACGGGCCGGTTTCATGCCATCGACCCCACGGAAAAAATCGGGAACCGCGAAGTCGTCTGGACATTTCCTGCTGTGTCCGAAGGTCGCCTGTACCTCCGGAACGGAGAGTCCCTTGTCTGCTACAGCCTGAAATAAGTGGCGTAGCAACCCGTCGTCTCAAAGCTTAATCTTCGTGTTGTGTGCCAGTGGCAGTCCAAATGGTGTTGGCACCTGGGAAGCACTGGCAGAGCCAGTGGCACCCCTACTTTTACCCTTGACGAAGCAGTGGACCGGTTTTCGAAAACGTCGTGGCGGGTTTGGGCTCGAGGGAGCAGATCGTTCCGGGAACTCCTCGTCAACGCCGATGCTGGCAGCATCGGCCACGTGACTGTTACCGGGCAATACCGATGCTGGCAGCATCGGAAACGTGGTCGACGCTGCCAGCGTCGACTTCAACCGGCCCGCAACACGCCAAACCCAATTCGACCGTTTCAAGTTCGGCCTATTCGAACTTTGCACTCGTCATTTTTCGAAACCACTGCCGCAGTTCATGCCGGGCAGCGGACGGACGCAGAACCCATTGATCGTTGTGATTGCGAAACCCCGTTTCACAAAACGTCAATTGCCGGAAGACGTCAGAGTCCTGCAGCAGATTCCTGGTGGCAACGAGCGAGTTCCGCTGCCCCGCCGCAGATTCGTGGCAGATAAACTGCGGAATCCCGAGCAGCCGCTGGAGCCGACTGGCTGCGGAAGCACGATCCGCGTCTGGATAAGGCCAGCCAGCGTGAACCCCGTCGTAGTGACTGTAGCAGATCATTCCACGCCAGAGGTCCGCGATTTCATCATCGAACAATCCAACGTAGTTGCAGGCGATTGATCCACGTGAGAATCCGGCCAGCATGACGCGCTCCGCATCACCTCCGAACCGCTCGTCACAGACACAGGCCACACAGCGTTTCAGCAGTTCGACGGATGGTCGCGGATCGTAGTCCGGCGGATCACCCCACCAGGTGACGGCGACGCCACTCCCCTGGCCGTTGAGAAAAGGCACGGCGACCCAGATCGCTCCGACACCTGCCGTGATGCCGTAACCCAGACTGCATTCCTGAGGCATTCCGCTGCACGCGTCTCCGAAGCGATTTCGATATCCGCCATTTCCTGGAAGCTCGATCAGCACGGGGAAGGACTGTGTTGGTGACCAGTCTTGAGGGAGACAGACCACGAAGGGCACGCCGGAAACGGTGTCTTTGACCTCAAAACGCTGACCGGCAGACAGCGGACCGGCTGAGATCTCCGGCACAACCAGGTCCGGGGGCACGGTGCGAATGTCGGGGGCAGCATCGTCTGTGGTTGGAGGGACGGCAGCCGAGCAGACCGCGAGCAGATGCGACAAAAGGCTTAAAAATACACAAGTGGTGCGGCGACCGCGTATGACGCTGATTCCTGGCCGCGACGACGGTGCCAGAGCCCGTGATCCATGGCCGCCACGAGCCAAAACCCGCCATGACTTTTCGAAAACTGCACTAATCAACCAGTTCCGAAGACTCAAAGATGGCATCGACGCCGATTCCGGCCTGCTCCAGTTCCGATCGGACCTTTTGTTCGGCTGATGCGCGTGCAGTGCTTCGTTTCTGAATGCGGACGCGAATCCCATTGCTGTCTCCTGCCGCCCGTTGCGCGACCTCCACGAGCCGTGTGAGCTCCATGGGCTGCCAGGCAGTCGTCTCGTTTTCCGGGACCTGCATGAAGTAATCGTGTTCGTCGATCAGCACAATCAATGTGTTGCCGGCCACAGCCGCCTGTTCCTGATCGGTCAGTCCGCCGTCTTCAGCGTCAGACTGCAGCATCGTATCGCTCACGGCGTCGGTGGATACGACTGCTGGAGCTTCCCCGTTCGCATCCGCCGTCTCAGACACCTCACCGTCCCCCGATCCGGTGCCCGGTCCCTGCATGAACAACAGCACCAACAGGGCCACGATCACGACGAGTCCGCCACTCGCAGCCCGAACCGCTTTACGCCCCAGCCCGACCGGTCCACGTGAATTCACGTTCGTTCTCCTGGTGAGCAGAAAAGTTCGAAGACGTGATGATCGCAGATTGGCAGCGCGTCGTAAACGGCGAACCGCAGCGATTAGCGCAAGACGACAGCGTACGGCGCCGCTTTGTGGCCGTGTGGCGGAGGGGCCAGGGCTCGTCATCCATTGCCCCCGCGAGCCGGAGCTCGCCACGGCTTTTCCAAAACTGCTCTACACGTCCACATCGTCGGCGAAGCAGGCTTCTTCCATGATGATCCTGTACCGTTCGGAAGCGTCGCGACCGAGCAGCTGGTGGAAAGTGCTGTCTGCTTCCAGCTGACTTTCGATGTCCACTCGCAACAGCACGCGTGCCCTGGGACTCAGCGTGGTTTCCTTGAGTTGGGAAGCGTTCATTTCGCCTAAACCCTTGAAACGCAGCACGGTCGCCGATCGATTGGCCGGAAGGCCGGCCAGAATCTCTTCTTTCTCAGAATCTGTCTGGGCGTAGTAGGTTTCTTTCCCCACTTCGATGCGGAACAGCGGCGGTTGAGCAATAAACAAACGTCCCTGCCGGATCGTTTCGGGCATATGACGAAAGAAGAACGTCAGCAACAGTGTGGAGATGTGATAGCCGTCGCTGTCGGCATCCATCAACAGAATCACACGACCGTACCGCATTCGGCGGATATCAAACGACTGCCCAATGCCCGCACCGAGGGTTTCCACAATGTCGCTGATTTCCTGATTCTTCAGGATTTTTCCCAGCCCCAGTGATTCGGTGTTCAGAATCTTACCCCGCAACGGCAGGACGGCCTGCGTCTTTGAATTGCGGCCCATCACCGCGGTGCCTCCCGCCGAGTCGCCTTCCACGATAAATAATTCAGACGCATCCGCGTTCTTCGACTGGCAATCAACGAGCTTCCCGGGGAGCGTACTTCGCCTCGTGGAAGCCGATTTGCGTTTGACTTCGCTGACCGCATCGCGGCTGGCCTGACGTGCCCGCGCCGCCAGCACAATCCGGCCCAGAATTGCGTCTGCCACCGACGGATTGTTGTTGAGCCAGTTTTCCAGCGCCGGACGAATGACGGCATCGACCACAGACGACATCTCCGGGTTGTTCAGCTTCTCCTTGGTCTGCCCCTGAAACATCGGGTCACCGATGAAGACTGAGAGGATGGCCAGCAGTCCTTCACGGATATCGTCGGCCGTCAGCGTCACTCCACGAGGCTTGTAGTTGTGGACTTCGATATAATTGCGGACGGCCTTGACCAGGCCTGCCCGCAGGCCGTTTTCATGGGTGCCTCCAGCATGCGTCCGAATTCCGTTGACGTAGCTTCGGAGATGCTCGTCTGTGGACTCGGTCCACTTCAGCACGATTTCAATGCGTGCCGCGGCGTCGTCTCGTTCCACGGCGAACAGCGGCTCATGCACGATCTTTCTTTTGCCATCGTCAATCAGACGACTGATGTATGCAGAGATCCCGTCCGGATGAGAGAATTCGTGAGTCTCTCCCTTGTGCTCGTCGCGGAACACAATCGTCAGTCCCCCGTGAATATATGAGATATCCTCCAGGTGCTGCCGAATGGTGTCGGCATTGAACTGAATTCGTCGAAAAATTGATTCGTCCGGACGGAAGAAAATGACCGTGCCTCGACCACGGAACTTTCGCACTTTCCTGACGTTCGCCTGCGGAACACCTTTTCGATATTCCTGAACATATTCCTGTCCGTCACGATAAACCGTGGCCTTCATTTCAGAGGACAGGGCATTGACCACCGATGATCCCACGCCGTGCAGGCCACCACTGCGGGCATAGCTCTTGTTGCTGAATTTTCCTCCGGAGTGCAGAGACGTGAGAATGACCTCAAGGGTCGACTTCTTCATGCGTGGATGTTTGTCGACTGGAATCCCGCGCCCATCGTCCTGCACCGTACAGCTGCAGCCATCCTTGTGAAGTGTGACGGTGATTTTGCCGCATTCCTTCGCCAGAAACTCATCCACCGAGTTATCAACGACTTCCCACAGCAGGTGGTGCAGGCCTCGTGAGTCAACTCCGCCAATGTACATGGAGGGTCGTTTGCGAACGGGTTCCAGACCTTCAAGGACCTCAATGTCCTTACCGGTATATGTTTTCGGGGCGGTCGCTGTGCGCATGGATTCCTGCGAGTTT
>JBDOMX010000626.1:0-2225 GCA_039831615.1 Planctomycetaceae bacterium | reverse complement strand
CGTGTCACGATTGATGTGATCTGCCTGGCCCTGGCCATTGTGACCGGCGAGTTCGGATTTGGCGTGTTGGGCGGGATTGTCTGGGTGCATGCATTCCTGAGCCGATATCAAGACAAAGGCATCGACCTGTCTCTCGGTTATCTGTGCTCTGTGTTGATTTTCACAGTCCGTCCGCCTTTTGCTGTCTTTGATGGTGTGCTGGCACAAATGACCGAGCGTGCGACTCGATTGGCGAGTCGCTTGCTGGATCAGTTTCATTATTTGCACTTCACCACGTCAAACAGCATCGAAGTGTCCGGACACAGTTTCCAGAGACTGCAGATCTGCGATGTGTTCTTTTCCATGCCGGCGCTGCTGTGTGCTGCGTGCGTCTTTCTATGTGTGATGCGCAGAAGATGGGCACACGCCATCCCCTCGCTGCTGGCCTCGTCTGTTGTGGCCCTGTTGATGCAGGCGGCCATGATGTGTGTCACCGTTGTCGTCTGGCAGAAATATGGAACGGACGCGACCCTCGGCATGGATCGGCTGATGCTCGGCGGGGCTGTTTTCGCACTTGGTCTGTTGACGGTCATCAGCCTTGATGTGCTGCTGAGTGCGTTCAACGAACCTATTCCGTTGATGGCCACTTCGACAATCAATCCGCTTGCGCTTCTCTGGAACAAATTGTTTCTGCCTTTTCCGGAGACTGATTCGGCGGAAGGTGAAGGTACTGCCGGGCCGGAGCTCAAGGCGATCATGGAAGAGGCGCCCTCATTACTGGGGATGCTGGGGCCATGGGTGTGGGATTTTGTGTTCTCATGGTTCATTACTCGCAGTCGCCGTCGCTTTCTTATCGGGCTGCCGTCTGTTGTGCTGGGCATTGCGGGAGTCCATTTGTGGACGAATGCGGAGACCCCGGAACAGATCAACGGTCGGTACGAAGCCGCACTCACGGAAGCGATGGATCAGAATCAGGAGGCGGATATTGAATTGACGATGCAGCGGCTGCAGCAAAGCCATGTGGACACGTATGCAATTCGATTTCGGCAGGCAAAAAAGCTGATTTCCCGTGGGAAAAAAGACGCTGCGATCGCACATCTGCAGGCCTTGACTCCGCTTGGCGGCCAGGGCCACGTTCCTGCCCGATTATGGCTGGTAGAACAGTCTGAAGCGCCAGATGCTCTGATGCCGCTGGACGAACTGCAGCGACAACAGCAACTGCGCAAGGCTGTTCAGGAACACCGCCTGAATCTGGATGCACATCTGTTATTGGCGAAAAGTTATCTTCGACAACGACAGACCCGCCTTGCAGAACTTCATTTCACGACGGCTGCCCAGCTGGATCCGATACATGCTCCGGAACTGCTGGTGCTGCAGAAAGCACTGGGGCGAAGCCTGCAGGAACTGGTTCTGCACTCCGCCGCCGCAATGCAGAAATTAAAGGATCGGCTATCGCAGGATCCTGATGATCATCAGGCCCGAATCAGCTACGCCCGAATCACGGCCATGCTGGGAGATACCAGGAAGGCAGAGTCGTTACTCAAGGATGGTCTGGCCATTGAAGAAACGACTGAAGTGAAAAAAGCCCTGTCCCTGCTGTATACAGGGATGGGGATTGAGCTGATCAAAAAGCCGCTGAATCAAAAACAGGCCGCAGACTTGGTCCTGCAGGCTGTGTTGCTGGATCCTGCGAACACGTCAGCCATCAATCTTCTGTTTCAGGCAGTTCAGCCCACCGGCACGATCGATCCGAATAGACTGAGCCCGGCAACAGATCATTGGCGGCAACAGTTAGAACAGGACAGTACTTCTGTACAGAATCGCCAGATCCTGACGCAGTTACTGACGGTGAGTGGCCTTTTTGACGACGCCATTGAAGTGCTGAAAACGACTGCTGCCGCGAATGTCGATTCTCAGGCAAATCTCGCCCGGCTCTACGTGCTGGCGGGAAGAATGGACGACGCACGCGGCGTGACGGATGCGTTGCTGAAGGAACTGAAGTCCGGAGACTCCGACGACGAGCGTGTGGTCGTGACAATGGCCCGGGTGATTCTTATTGAAAACCGGCTGCAGGATGTTGTGGAACTGGTGGAGACCCGATTCACAGCAGCTAACCGAGTCCCTGGCGCAGAACTGGCCGCCATTTATGTGGGATCGCTCATTGCTCTGTTTGACCAAAAGGCCGCAGCAGATGATTCCTTCGTCGGGACCGAAGAGTCACTGGAGCTGCTGCAGCGAGTTTATGG
>JBDOMX010001048.1:0-2228 GCA_039831615.1 Planctomycetaceae bacterium | reverse complement strand
GGGCCCGCGTGAACTGAATTCGCAGCATTGTGCATATCTGTGGCAGAATTCAAGCTTGAGCGTCCTCAAGACCGGACGAACGCCCACTCACGTGTCTTCTGCTCGCCTGCAGTCCCTGAATCGGGAATTGTCATGATGTGGGACGGCCTTCTATGATGAGGGCCAGTCCGACTTCCAAGTTCTCTTTGATTCATCTTATGACGTCATCAGCTGGCGAAACGATTCCAGACCCCTCCGACCCACCGGCTGCGGCACGAGTGCGCAGTTTTCCGACGACTCCCGGCGTTTACCTGATGAAGGATCGACAGGACCGCGTGATCTACGTCGGCAAGGCTGTCAATCTGCGGAGCCGTGCGAGCAGTTACTTCACGAGCGCCGCCAGAGTCGACCGACGGACTGCCGAGCTGGTCCGCGAAATTCACGACATCGATTGTGTTGAAACGGAAAGCGAAGTTGACGCACTCCTGATGGAAGCACGGCTGATTAAAGACATTCAGCCACGCTTCAATTCACAGCTCAAAGATGACAAGACCTTCCCGTACCTGCAGATTTCCACACGGGAAGATTTTCCGCGGATTGAGTTCACTCGCACCCCCTCGTCGAAAAATGTCAGGCTGTACGGACCATTTACGAATGCCGGCAAACTCCGTGGCATGATTGCCGTTCTGCAGAAGATTTTTCGCTTCCGCACGTGCAATCTGGACATTGAAGAATCCGATGAACGGTGGCGCTGGTTTCGACCGTGCTTACTGGCGAGTATCGATCAGTGCACTGCTCCATGTAACCAGCGCATCAGCAAAGCAGATTATCGAGATGACATCCGCCGACTGCGAGTGTTTCTGGACGGCGGCCGGGATCGGCTGTTGAAGCAGATGCACAAAGATATGCTGGATGCATCGAACGAGCGAAAGTATGAAAAAGCAGCCCGGCTGCGTGACGACATTGAATCGCTCAGGAGTTTGAATCTCAAAGGGGATCTCGAAGAGCACGCCCAGCCCGAGGTGTTTTTTCAGGATCCGAAGAAGGGACTCGCAGGGCTGAAGAAGGTGCTGCATTTGCCCGAAGTGCCGCGACGGATCGAAGGAGTCGACATCGCTCATCTGCAGGGCGGTGAGACCGTCGCCAGTCTGGTTCAGTTCATCGACGGGCTTCCATTCAAGCATGGCTACAAACGCTACAGGATTCGATCAGTTGACGGCGTGGACGATTTCGCTTCCATGCGAGAAGTCATTACGCGGCGATTTCGCCGACTGAGCCAGGACGGTGAGTCCTTTCCGGATCTGTTGCTCATTGATGGCGGAAAGGGGCAGCTGAATGCGGTGATGAGTGCTATGGAGCAGTTGGCAATTGATCCGCCCATGACGATTTCACTTGCCAAACGCGAAGAAGAAATCTACGTGCCGGGCCAGAGTGAGCCGATACGGTTGAGTCGCCATTCCTACGCATTGCGGTTGCTGCAGTATGTCCGTGATGAATCCCACAGGTTTGCACAGCACTATCACCATCTGCTTCGTGGTAAGGTGGCATTCGATCGGTGACGTTCCAGCCTCCACAATTCTGATTCCTGAATAGCTCTGTTTCGAGCGAGTCAACGTGACCACGGACCCTGTACCAACGGCAAACCAAACGATTCCTCGACTCATTCTGCTGGTTGCTCTGTGCACAATTGTTGGTGGGATCCTGACAGGAATTCCACTGCAAAGCGCTAATGATCGTTCACGCTGGGCGACGGTGTGGTCGCTCGTGCATCGGCGTACCTGGCAAATCGACGAAATCGACCGGGACCCTCGCTGGTCCACGATTGACAAGGTACGTCACCGCATTGATGACCGGGAACCTTTTCATTTTTACTCATCGAAGCCGCCGTTATTGTCATCGATGGCCGCTGCCGTATACGACATTCAGCGGCGTGTTTTTGGCCTTGATATCAAACGCGAAACGTTGCTGGTGACACGAGGCATCCTGCTGCTGATCAACGGCCTGCCCATGGCATTGGCCCTTTGGCTGTTCCAGCGCCTGCTGACACGTCTGGATTTGTCACTGGCCACTCAGTGCTTCGTTGTGCTGCTGGCCGGGTTCGGGTCGATGATGAACCCCTATCTGTCGACGCTCAATAATCACACTCCGGCAGCCGTCTGTCTGTTGATCTGCCTGGTGACGATTGTGAAGATTCAGCAGCATCCGGAGCACGTGCGGGCGCGTGATTTCGTGCTGGTGGGACTGACCGC
>JBDOMX010000644.1:0-9630 GCA_039831615.1 Planctomycetaceae bacterium | reverse complement strand
CCAGTCGGAGCGACCAGTGGCCCAGATTTGCGAATCTTCATCGAGTCTGTCGTTCTCAGAAAATGTCGCTGTCAACAGGCCGGCCAGTGTCTTTTTTGTCTTCGTTGTGTCCGGTGGCGTCAGCAGGTGCAGCGCATGAATTGCCCGCGTGAGCGTGACGTACAGCAGGCATAGCGCGCCTCTCACCCCGTCACTGGTTGTCCTGGTGAAGGCGTCCTGCAGGCGCTGAGGGAGCACATGCCGAATTCCCTTGTCCGTCCACACACACACGTCTTCAGGAGCGGCCGCACGCCGGGGTCCACCGACTGCCGCCGCCGGCACCATCATCAGTGACCCGGTGAGTTCCGGGGCCACCACGATGTCGAACTCAAGCCCCTTACTCTGGTGGACGGTCATGACACGTACCGGTGCCGTCGCGCTGCGGCTGAAATGTGCCGTCTCCAGCAGGCGTACAAATTCTGCGGGATTCAGCGACGGCGTCGAATCATAGCGCCAGGCTTCCGCCACGACCTGTTGCAGCCGCAGCTGGTCACGCTGGTTGCAGTGGGGGGCCACCGAGTCGGTGATCCATTGCAATGTCGCTCCGTAACCGTCATCGAGCAGGCGACGGCGAATGGAACTGGCAGCCGCCATCGCGGCGCCATCATCCTCCCACTGGTGAAGACCAACGATATCCACCAGCGGAGACTGTGCCACGTGATATCGCGACGCCGTACAACCCGGATGGCTGGCCAGATACAATAACGACATCACCGCCAGCACGGCCGGACTGTCGGTCGGAGGTGTTCCTCCTTCTTCGCTGGCCGGCACTCCCAGGCAGTTGAGCTGATGAACCAGCTGCGCTACACCGTGATTTGTACGCATCAGGACGCCGACTTCGGCTCCGGGACAGTTGGAATTGATCTCCCGCACCTGCTTCGCCACCCAGTTGTTGTAGGCCGTCTTTTTGTCGGGTTCAGAATCATCGTCGAATTTCGGCGAGGTTCTGAATTCCGCGAAACCCGGCAGGTCGGTGCGGTGAGTCGAATGCGGGGGGAATGACTGGCTCCATTCAAAGCATGCGGGGCCGTATTCATCGAGATTCTTGTGCTCATGCAGCCTTTGAAATACGTGATTGACCGTGTCGATCACCGCCGGAGCAGAGCGCCGGCTGAGATCCAGCGTGTCAGCCTCAATCCCCGGGACTGCCGACTCCACTTCATCCATGATTTCCGCGACGCCGCCACGCCATCCGTAGATGGCCTGCTTGGGATCACCGACGCAGAACACACTGCATGGCTCGTCGACGTCTCCACTGACCAATGGTTTGACCAGACGTTTCAACACGTTCCATTGATCAAGAGACGTGTCCTGAAATTCGTCCAGCAACAGATGACGCAGTGAGCTGTCCAGTCGATAATCCACTCGGTGTCCCTGGACAACGTCGCCGGAACGAGCCAGCAGTCGAGTGATCTCACTGAAGCGTGTAAATCCGGTATCACGTCGTAACTGTTGATAGGCGGTATCAAAGCGGGCGATGAGTTTCCAGACCGCCCGGTTGCGGAGTGCGATCTGGTTGACAGTTTCTGCTTGCGCGTGTCGCACCAGCGGGGTATAACCGTCAACGAGTTCCGGCGCGAGGTCCTGCCGTGCGAACTTTGATTTACCAGAGGAGACGGCGGCGGAGATGCCTTTGGTGAGAAACTCTGTCCAGTTTCCGTCCTGAAACCTTTGCAGGTCCGCCAGTCGGGTCTTCGGCAGTTGCTTTCCGCTGAGTGGAACGGCCTGCAGTGCCTGTAGACAAATCTGACAATCTTCGTCCGACAGACACTTCGAGCGGGGGATTCGATCCCATGCATCGTCGTTCGTCTGAAGAAATAACTCGTAGTATCCTTCCACAGCTTCGTCGATCAGTGAACGAATGCTGCGGCGGCTGCGCCCTTTCGCGAGCATCTGCATCAATTGCCGGGAATCCAGTGCATCTCGTTCCGCCAGGACCGCATCAATCGCCCGCTGCCGCAGGTTCGAGTCAGCGTATTCTTCGACGATCGTCCAGGCCGGAGACAGTCCGAGCTCGAGCGTTAAACTGCGGGCGACCTTCTGGAAGAAACTGTCCAGCGTGGACACCCGCAGGCGATGCAGATCACCGGTCAGATCCTGTAACAGCGTGGCAGCACGAGCCTGGGTCACTGCCAGAGGCGCCATGGCATCTGCCAGTTCGCTGCATTTGGATTCATCGGTGGCTGCTTCGGCCAGCCGCAGCAGGATTCGTCCGAGAATCTCACCGGCGGCTTTGCGCGTAAAGGTCGTCGCCAGAATTGTTTCCGGTTGGGCACCCCGGAACAGCTGCATGAGGAAATGGCCCGAAAGCCTCCATGTTTTTCCTGTGCCCGCCGAGGCACGAATCAACTGGTGCATGGGAGTTGTAGCCTGAATTCTTTCTGAAGCCTGTGCTGGACAATCGTCGAGTTAGTTCACCTGTGCCACGGATCGTCCGGACCATTCGTCCAGCCAGGGCATTTGGCGGTCGACCACGGTGTTTTGACAAATCCTCCCGAGATCGTCCTGCATCATGCCGGTGGCAGGTCTCACGGTGCTAATCCGCATGTCCAGAATGTCGGCGGCCACCTGCCTGGCTTTTTCATCGGCGCTGGCCAGATCTTCTTCTGTCCAGTCGGCAAGACTGGCGCCGATGTGCCGGAGATCGCCTGGCAAATTGACGTATCCCAGCTGAACATCGGAGTCAATTTCCAATTCCCGAATCAGCAATCGATACAGCGGTAACTGAAGATCAATCCAGTCGCCCTTCCGGCGATGCGTCTCTTTGGGTTTGCGCGCGTTTTCGCTGGTCTTATAGTCCAGCACCCGCCACTGGCCGGACGACCCCTGGTGATCAATCCGATCCACGCGCCCGTTAATCGTCAGCGGTCGGCCTTTGACATCGTGAAAACTGTACTGCAGCTTTCGTTCGCTGAATGCAATGGCCCAGCCGTCAGCTGTCTGCCGGGACTGCCAGACGGCGAATGCCCGCAGCCGCTCTTCGGCCATTTGCAGTTGAACCGCCACGGTGGCTGACAACTTTGTGCCAAAGTTCCTGGCTGCCTCCTGCTGCAGGAAATTCAGCAGCGCCGCCGTAATGGACTTGGCATCGCGAGCGTGACGTACATCCGACATGCCAAATCGGTTCAGGACGGAGTGCAGCAGATTCCCGAACAGACGGCCGTCCATCTCTCTGGGTTCGTCTTCAACGGATATGAGTCCCAGTTCGCGACGAAGCAGATAGCGATACGGACAGTCAATGTAGTCGCGAAAATGGGTGACCGGGATATGATTCGGCGGATCAGGAATCCGTGAGGGCGGCGGGACCAGGAACCCCGTGTGCTGCCGAGCTTCCAGTGACGGCACACTGGCCGTTGCTCCCGTCGCATCGTCGCGTGGTACATCATCCGTCTCACTCGTCTGATAAAACTGAACCACACGGCTCGGAATCTCGGCCGCATCTCCGGCAAACCACAGCCGACTGGGTGCCAGTGGATCGCCCTGAGCGTCCCGGCGGCCGGCGATCAGCCGCAACTCCTGCCGATTGTTGAGCAGCGTTTCCAGGGCCCATGCATCACGAGCGTATCGACGGTTGTTGTCGGTGAGTCCCAGCTGCGTACGCACCGTATTCGGCAGGAACACATCGGACGATGCCGACTGAGGAATCCGGCCTTCATTGAATCCCACGACGGCCACGACAGGACTGTCGTCCAGCGGCAGTTCCAGCCACCCCATCAGATCGATGGCCGACTCGTCCGGAGGAGCTGCAATCGTGCGATCTCCGATTTGCATGAGCAGAACCGGAATTGCCTGAGCTGCCGTGCACTGTGGCATCACTCCCCCTGGAATTGCCAGCAGCGTCGTGGTGAGCTCGTGCAGAGCGTCCAGACAGGCGACCATCGATTCGTCCCGACGACCGTCCTCACCCGTGGAGTAGTCCTGATAGACCAGCTCCAGCAGTCGGATCAGACCCGACGCCCATTCGCTCAGCGCCCGGTGGCGCGTCAGCTGCCCCAGCGTGCCTCGATTTCTGTCGTGGGTCGGACCTTCAAAGAGAAACTGTTGTCCTCGTGCGTCGGCGCGTTTTCGATCGCGACCGTGCGCTGGTTTGTCTGTGGCCCCCTCATCGTCCGGAAGAAGTTGCAGCAACAGTCGCTCAACAGCTTTGCAAATACCTTCGACGACTGTTGCGCGGCGACGTGACCCCAGCATGCGGCCTGGAACCGGCTGCAAATGATCGGCCTGGTAACAATCCAGCTCCGACAACCATGTAGCAGCTGATTCAACCTCCTGTCGTCTCAGTTCTCGTTCTACGAATGCACTCACGTCCGGGTGCCGCACCAAATCAGCCAGCGTCGGAAAATCGGGGGGCTGACCGTCCTGCGCCGTCGCGAGGTGAGATGCTACAGCGTCCAGCAGTCTCCACGGTGGTGATGCCTGCACTAACGATCCAACGGGCCAGCGACCACTGATGCCCGCCCTGCCCAGAGACTGCAGCATCACCGGCACGAGACCACTGTCTGCGACTCCGATCGCAATCTCATCGGCACGATGTCGACCATCAAACGACACGAGCTGTTCCAGCACGCCGTCCGCCTGATCCTCCGGGTCATTTGTCACCACCACTGTTTCAGCAGGGATATGAATGGAGCGCTTCTGCCATTTTGCCGGCACCAGACATCCCCATGCGTCAAAGCTGTCGGAACTGGACTCCGGTGCGCAGATCAGCGCGGTCACTCGTTCAGCCACCTGATCCAGCATCTTCTTGACGATGCCGTTGATATCCACTGTGCCGACCAGCACGATGTCGTGTTCCGTCCGACATTCCTTTTGGTCAACGGCGATCAGGCGAGCAGACTGGCGGTCCCAAAGTTCAAGACCATCCATTTGCATGAGGTACTCGGCCTGAATCCTGCGTAACGCTTTCCACCGCGCCGCTTCTTCGGCGGAGTTGGCTCGAGCCAGAATCGTGAAGACGTCATCGAAGTCCAGGCCTTCAGCGGCGAGTTCATCATGCTGCCGACGTATTGAATCACAAAGCCTGATCCACGATGCCAGCGAATCTTCGCCTGGAAGGCTGGCGACCGCCGGGTGGATTTCATGGTCCGGTACCTCCCGGACTGCCCTTCTCCACACAAGCAGCTGAGTCAGGTCGTCGGCCAGTTGCTGCTGCTGCGGGTACAGCATTTCCGGAAAATGGCTGAAGGTGACCATCCGGGGCGGAAGGAATCCGGGGTGATTGTTCTCAGCACGTTCGACGAGCAGTTCCAGCATTCGTCGGGAGGCGCGGCGACCTGGAAAAACCAGGATCACACCCGACAAATCCAGCTCAGTCGGCGTCGCATACCGTTGCAGCAGATAATCCGCGACCAGTGGCAGCGCAGGCTGGTCCCATCCAAGAAAGTGACGTTTGATGGCCATGACGGTTCCGTTAAATCGTCCTGCGGCGTATGACGCTGCCTCGTGGCCGCGGCAAAAATGCCAGAGCCCTTCATCCATTGCCCCCGCGAGCCACAACTCGCCACGACTGTTCAAAACTGCGCTAATCAGGCGATCCGGCACCGGAGTCCTGCGGATACACGAGAAGCTGATCGTGACAAAGCAGGATCAGGTCCTTGAGGCCGTCACCGGTGACATCAACCACGATTCCTTCACGCGGTTCAGTGCCCCGTGAATCCGCACTGGAAACAAGCCGCTTCTCTTCAAAAACCCTGAAGTGAGTTGCCGCCTGAATGCCGGCCGTGGGGCTGACACTGAGCAGTTCAAGTCCATCAATGCTGGTGTCGATCACCACCAGGTCGTTGATGTTGTCCCCGTTGATATCGCCCGAAATCACGTCGGCGGCATACGCGTCGTCGCGGTCCGATTCCCACGACGCGATTTCAGACAGCGCTGTCACAGCATGTCCGGAGTACATCACGCTGATTCGCTGATCGCCGAAAAGCAGCAGGTCGTCAGCCTGATCGCCATTCAAATCAGACACGACCGCAGACCGGAACTTGAATGACCCCAGCTCCACTTCTCGCCAGGGACGAAACAAACCGGAATCATTTCTCAGGATACGCAGCCGATCAGTGCCGGTATCGATCAGCACCACCTCGTCGGTGCCGTCATTGTCGTAGTCCATGCCCACAGCGCCGGCAATTCGAGCTTTTTCTTCCGTCGCATTGAATTGATCGGCAACCGTCCATCGCTGGTCCCGCAGCTGCATCGCGCGGGCGAAGGCGCCGCGTCCGACCAGCAGAGTTTGATCATGAACGAACAACGGCCCCGGTGTCCCTTTGCCCAGATTCAAACGATGCGGATGTGGTGTGTCGGACAGCAGTCCCCTGTCGTCGCTCAGAAATGTGACAACTCCCTCTGAACCGGAACCCTGCGGGACAATCAGAAGATCCTCGTTACCATCTGCGTTGGCATCCATGGCCATGATCCGCAACCCTGGATTGCCGGTCACGCCGGCTGCATTGAACTCAGCCGCGCGGTCGGTCGCTTCTGCGGCGCCGTCCGCTGACAGAGTCATTTGATAAAGACGCAGCAAATCTTTTTTGCTGCGCCCTTTGGATTTTGTGACGATTGCCAGCGACGGTTTGCCATTCGTTTTCAGCACCTGGATCCCGCAAAGAGTTTTACCTTCCTGCGCCCGAGTGACGGGTTTGGGAAACGTCAGCCGGCCATTTTCGAATCGACTGAAGGCCACGACGTTTTCCGGTTCGCTCATCAACATGACTTCCTGCTGACCGTCACCATCCAGATCAACCATGCAGGCGTTTGAGGCGCCCAGCAGGCCTGAGAAAGTCTCCGCAGGTCCCAGGCCGTCGATTCCACTTTGCCGAAACAAAAGGACCTGAGCATTCTCCGGATCCGTGACCACGACATCGCTGAGTCCGTCGCCATCAACGTCCCCGACAGCGACGGCTCGGTTCCGTCCCGAGGAACTGCCATCGCCGATTCCGAAGTGCACCAGACTGCGAGGAGCGGAGGGGTCCGACTCCTCCGGCGTCTGCAGGCGGGAAACCACCAGTCGCCCGGTGCGCTGGTCAATGGTCAGGATTTCCCGTCCCGGATCCTGGTCCACATCGGAAACGGTCACGGAACGTGGCTGCTGTAAATCGAAGCAAAGCTCGGGACCCAGACGACCGTCGGCGGTCTGCAGCCGTGCACACAATCCGCGATCGCTGCCCTCGTTGGCCATGTAGCAAACGTCGTCCCGACCATCACCATTGATATCGGCGGCCTGGACCAGTGAAAGCTGAGTCGACGTGTTAATCAGTCGCTGAGGTGTGTCCATCTGACCGCGGTCATTTTGATACACGATGTACATGGCTGTCTTCCCGAGCACGACCACATCATCACGGCCATCTCCGTTCAGATCACCTGCAGACAACATCCACGCGACGGGTGCCAGTCCCGGAAGGCGAACTGACCATGACTTGGTCCATTCAGCTTTTTTGTCGCCATGTTGATAACGAACGACCAGTCGGTCCGGCATCCCCACATAGGCAATGTCAGTTCGACCGTCGGCGTTGAAGTCGCCCGCGGCCAAACCAGCCACCTGCTTGTCGACCGGAATGTCAATGAACTCAAAACGCCAGTCCGATCGAAGATCGTTCACATGATCTTTAGTGCGCTGCGTCTGTTGTTCGTCTGCGGTGCGCTGCCGCAAAAGCTTGAGGCAGCTGTCGCGGTTGTCGACCAGCAGCAGATCCGTCAGCCCGTCCTCGCTGAAGTCCCCCGAAATCATGTTCCCCGCGCGCTGGTTCAGCTCAAAGAGTTCCACCCCTGTGAACCCGTAATACTGAGCTAACTCAGCGGCGTCCGTCGGTTTTTCGGATGCCGAAAGCAACGCCGCGGGCGGCAGCAGGCACGCCATGGCAGCAGTCAGGGAACAGACAATTCGTGGATTCACCGCAGGCAGCCTTGAGTAGAAACAAAAACACCCCAACAACGGGATCATGATGTGATGGGTCTCTATTTTCGTCGACTGAGTCCGAGGATGCAATCTGTTCCGACTTCGCGACCTGGAAGTGCCTGGCGTGTGTCGGTGCACTTTTCGAGAGGGACGTCGTTCCAGACGACCGATTTGCCGTGCTGATTCCGGCTCAAGCTTTCCCGTGAGGACATAGACCGGGTCTGCTTCTGCCTCACACCGTCAAGCCGAGTCGCGCTCAAGATGATCAGTGGACCAGTCTTCCGACTGAGGCCGCTAAAAACACCAATGCCCGATCCCTGGCCCTGGCTTCCGGTGTCACGGGAAAACAGCATGCAAAAAAGGGCTGCAGTCAATCCCTGCAGCCCTCTTGTTGAGTCGCATTGCGCACGAGAGGATTCGAACCTCCACGGGATATAACTCCCACCAGGCCCTCAACCTGGCGCGTCTGCCAATTCCGCCACGTGCGCCCATTCAGGTTGAGGCCTTGAAACGGTGGACGCGGCCTCGACCGAACGGCGGGCAGGATAACACGACGCTTCACGACGTCAATCATCAATCCGGAAGGATTCGATCGTGCCGACTGTGCAGACCATGCTGGTTGTGCCGAGACAGCGCACGTCAATCGGGACTCTGGACATTTGTGCCTATCCCGTGTCAGCGGTCAAAGGAAGGCCTGCGTCGGTTCGGGCCGCGACGATTCGTCGACTGCACGCCGGATCGCAGGGGATACCCAGTCGCCTTCCCGCGCGCTGGAACTCCCGGCAGGATCAGAACGAAGCGATCGGACCCTCTTGTCAATCTCTCACCGGCAATGTCACCGCAACTGAACAAACTGTTTAAACGGATTGTTCAAAGGTGATCACCTGCTGCATCATCTGAACCAGTGCTGCATCCTGCCATGGCAATCCCTAAAGATGAGTGCCGCGTCCTAAATTCATTCAGAGATGAGGATTAGGTCATTCGGTCGAGCCAGTGGATGCCCGGTCGAGTCATACGACCCAACTGTCGGGAACGACTGTTGCTCTTAGGATCAACCAACATCGGTCGCCAGGAGCCAACAGCGACCATGCCGCCTGTTCTGGGAGAACGGGCTGAGGCAGTATCTGGTGATCTGGCCACCACAGATCTGCCTTTCTGCGTTGCCAACGCACACACGGAACAACGGGATATTCCCGATCTCTCTCTCAACATAGAAAATAGAAAAAGGTAGAAGAACAATGATTAAGGCTCTCTGGAATGATGAAGCTGGGGTAATCCTCTCAGCGGAAATTGTACTGATCGGTACGATCCTCGTGATCGGAATGGTCGTAGGCCTCGTAGAACTGCAGTGCTCGGTTGTTGACGAACTCAACGACCTGGGCGAAGCCATCGGATCCTTGAATCAGAGCTACGTTACCAGTGGCTCCGCGGCGTTTAAGAAAGACAGAACGCCCAAGGCAATTACTTATGGGTCTTCTTTCCGGGATCGTCAGGACAGCTGCGATGGTAACGAATGTGCCGTCGTATGCATCGGTCCAGGTGGTGGGGAAACACCAAAGTGGTAGGCCCATAACGGCAGCCCTGTGAAGGTGTGAAATTACTCATTTCTTCTTGCGAGTAACTTCGCCGTGGCGACGTGTTGTCCATTTCCGGAATACTTGCGTTTGGGTTGCCGGCGTTTTGGTCCTCGTGTGTTCTTCTGC
>JBDOMX010001216.1:375-9632 GCA_039831615.1 Planctomycetaceae bacterium | reverse complement strand
TGCGCCTTCTTCGCCACGCCAAGCACTCGACACTCGACGCCGGCCGCAGTGGCTTCTTGACAGTATTGATTGATTGTGACCAGCGTCTGCTCTCGGTGTCCGAGCAGGCTGTTCATACTGACGGCGGCAATGCGGATCGTTTGCATATCGTGATCGCTTCTCCCTCAACTTGCTGCATCTTCGTTTGGCGTCATCCCCAGGACGATGTTGAAGTGCGCGTGAAGCTCGCCCGTTTTTGAACCCTTCAGCGGGTCGAAGTCGACGAGCAGTGTTTCGCGTGCTTTCGGATCTTTTTCCCTGAGGAACAGACCATCCTGATCATTCAGCTTTTCGCTCCTGATGTACAGCTGAGAGGTCAAAACGCGTCTTCCCGACTGCTCGACAGCAACGTGAATGTGCGGTGGTCGCCCCGTGTACGGAACGGGTTTAATGCAGCGAAAATAGTACTTGCCGTTCAGATCTGTCGAGAACTGACCGAACCCCTGAAAGTTTGCGTCAATCCTGGCGCGGCTGCCTCCGCGGCTGTGGATGTAGATTCCATTATTGTCAGCCTGCCAGATTTTCACTAACGCGTTGCGTATCGGGTTTCCTTTGATATCCGTGACCCGACCCGTCAGGTGAGTGACTTCTCCGATGGCCGGAGTGATTGAGTCGTTGATCGTGATCAGATCATTATCGGTGTCGAGTGGCAGTCTGTCGGGATAAAACGGACCTTCGCCCTGCGCCGCCGTTCGTCTCAATTCTTCGGCGAACGCCCCTGGCACCGTAAAGAAGGCGGCTGAACCCATCGTTGCCCTGAGCAGAAAATGACGTCGCTGACATTTTGAACATGACTGCATGACAGATTCCTTCGAGATTTGGAATTTGAGCATCTCTCCTGGTGATCAAGCTACGCTGAGACCCCACCATGAACAAGCCACGCGGCCGGTAAACGAATGATCTGGCGCCATGATGGGCGCCCGCCCCGGGATTCTGATGGCGGCGCCAATCGTGTTTCCCGCGCCCCGACGGTTCAGATTACCCGGCCATGACAGAGAACATTGCCTGCGGCGCAGGTGGAAGGTCCACAGAAACCGCAGCGGGGCCGGCTATCGACGTCGTGGACGTGATCAGGACACCATCGTCGAATCGTTTGATCGAACGACCGTCTGGCTGGATCTATTCGGCATTGCTGATGTCGACCGTGTCGCCAATACATACTAACTGTTCACGACGGTCTGACCCGCTTCCGACGCCGATTCGAAGAAACAACTGCCCATCTGCCACGGCAGGACTCGCGTAGCAATCGCTTCCCAGTTTGTTCCGGGCGACCAGTTCGTATTGACCATTGTTGGAAGTGAACACGAATGTCTCTCCTGAGAGATTCGAAGCGTATACTCGACTTCCACAAACGATCGGTGAAGCACTGAAGTTTCCTGCCAGTCGCTCACGCCAAATGGTGTCTCCCGTCCTGACCGCCCAGCACGAGGCAATTCCATCGTCGCTGACAGCAATCACCTGATCATCAGCGACAACCAGAGATGGCTCGTAGACTCCTGTTCTGTTGGACCACACTTTTCTTCCGTCGGCAGAGAGACAAACCGTCTCCTTCTCAGGATAGCCACCGCTGGCAAAGATCAGATCAGACGTTGTAACAATCGTCCCGCATGTTGCTTCGGCGACGCACGGTGTCTTCCACACTTCGTTACCGCTGGCCGGATCGTAGCTTGTCACGGCACCACATCCACTGATCAAAACCAGATCGCGCCCGCCGACTTTGGCAACCGTCGGACTGGAATAACTGGAGACATTTTCTCGCGCGACTCGCCACGCGATTTTCCCAGTGGCACCATCCACGGCAGCGAGATAACCACCGCCCGAATTGTCTGCCGCAAAGATGACCAGGGATTTGTACAGGATGGGTGACGGAGCATATCCGAATTTCGAGACGAAGCTTCCGATCTCCTTTTGCCACACAAGGTCGCCGTTTAGACTGACGGCGGCGGCGATGATGCTGTCCGAATTGAGAAACGCCGTATAGAGACGCTCTCCATCGCAGGCGACTGTACCATTGGCATGAGTACTTTTCTTATGTATCCGCCGCTCGGATGGAAAACCTCCGTCGTGCAGGATGGCCGTCCACCTCATCTCACCCGTCTGGCGATTGTAGGCAACGATCTGCTGTTTCTGTTGCTCGACAAGAGCCGTTGCCAAATAGACGGAATCGCCAACAACAGTCGGCGAACTGTGTCCGCGCCCCGGAACGTCGGCGCGCCAAAGAATTCCCGATGATTCACTCCATTCCGTCAACAGCGGTTGGTTGGCTGCAACTCCATCGCCGTTCGGTCCGCGCCACAATGGCCATCCGAGGCTGTCAGATTCGACCGGGCGGTCGACGATCTCAATTCCACTGTCGGCCACTTTGATCTCATTGACAGGGTTCCTGCGTCCGCATCCGCTGTTGCAGGCGGTGAGGAGCGCGATCAGGAACACCGACATGAAAGGCAACTGGCTCATCATTCTGCGCCTCCGGTCACATTCGCCAGGTGGCGACCATTCGATTTAATACCGTTGCAGGGCAAGTCCAGGCATGGCATGAGCAACAAATCGGTTGCTGTTTCCGCCACAAACGAGTCGTTCAAGCCCAGCCGAGGTCCGGCCATCCTGTGCCGTACCTTTACTTTTGTCAGACGGCATCCGGACAGTTTTGTCATCCGAAGCGGGAAGCTGTGTCGATCGCCCGCTACACTCAGCGCTGTGCCCCGGGGACAGGACGGGAGATGACGCGGTCAGCGAAAACACACTGACAAGCAATCTGCATCCCACCAGATTCAGACCAGAGTTTTTGGATCTTTTCAAGTGGCAAGCCTAATCGGCCAGTATGACGTCCTTGAAGTTGTCAGGTCGCCACGATGCATCGTGAACAGACGATCCGGACTCGTCACTGGACGACTGATCGGAAACAGCGAATGGGTTGATCTCCGCTGCAGACGAAGCATTCACCGGGTCTTGTATCTCGACTTTCTGGTGAGCCGCAGGGAAGACTGTATGGTCCGCCTGCATCACCCTCTGGCGAGCGGACGACCCTGCCTGTGCGACTGCAGATACCTGTGCCACCTGTGCTACATTCTGCCGCAGAAACTCATCGAACCCAGCGTCAGAATCGGTCGCCGTTTGACCAATCCGACTCTGTGCCAAGGAGTTGCCAAAGTCCGGACCAGCTGACGGCACCACCCCGGACCGCGAGGAGATCTGAGGGCGGGAACCCTTTGTATCACGAGAAATACTGTCTTCGCCCCTCTTGGAATTACGGCCATTCACGAGATCCGATCGATCCGCGAGGCCATCTTTCGCGTCGGCCGCCATGATCGGAAAACTCACATCATCGGCCTCCGCCTGACTGGATTCTGCGACAAGAAACGGGTCGACCTCCAACTGTGCATATTGCTCGCGAGAAAACCGACCGGCACCCTGGCACCCAACCTGAATGCTGAGCACCAGCATTCCTGCCGCGGCAACCGTCAACTGCTTCTTCGACATGGCGAATCCTTCGCACTACGGTGACCGGCGAGATGTCAGCCGGGAACTGGCGTCAACTGGTTCTGTCCGAGCTCGATACTGCTGGTTAAAAACTCCGGGATCAAATCTGTCAATTCGGTTTCGCCGATTGGCATCCACCAGCATTTCTGAGGCGGTCAGGCCGGCGGCGCGGATTGATTCATGGGGATCGCTGTCTGGCACAACGAATTCGGCAGACCTGACCGCTGAGTCGCGATGCTGCTGTGTCTGATGAGCCGCTCGTCGCACACTGCCGCCGGAATTGATCTGGGGTGGCTTCGAACCTGGAGGGCGTTGTGCGGTCGCAAATTCTTTTTCCAGCCGCACACTTTCAATCCATGACGATAAGCGGTCAAGCTGGATTTCACCCGAACGACGAGAAAACGGCACGGCATTCATGGAACCATGCCGCGTCCTCGCCATCTTAAAAAAATCTCCATCATTCGGGCCGGCGGGATCAAGCTGATCTAAAATCGACGTGAGATTGCGTTCGGCAATCTCCGGGGTGGACCCTGTGCGAATCGACTCCATTGAAAATGTCCGATCGCTGTCCACGTCATGACAACCAGCACATTTATTGAAAAGTACCGGCTGAATTTGTCGAGTGAAATCACGAGCCAGCTTCGATGAAAGGCCGCCCAACGAACGACGGGAAACGACCATTCGTGAGGCGATCGCATCTGTCACGGCTGACGAATCACCAGCGGGATGTGATCCCGTGGCCGCGTCTTGAAGGCGAACGACTTTTGCCAGCATTCGGCGGGCTTCTTCTCGGTACGGATCCTTGTGGAGCGCATCGAGCAATTCGCTTTGAGCAGTTCCCCAAAGTTGATTGGACGCACACCACGACGCAATCCGCATGTGAATTTCGGGCGTGAGCGATGAAAAGGAGTCTCTGATCGATTGGTGAGCCTCGGGCAGGCTGTCTGCCAGCAGCCAAACTTCATCGGAAGCAATAAACAACTGCCCGTTCCTCTGGTCGATCTCATAGCCATTGCCGCGCGACCGAATATCGCCTTTCACCACGCGGCCATGCTTCTTCAGCACGAGGATTTTTTGGGGCAGAGTGGCCTCCGGGATCTCTACGAGCGAACTTTCCTGCGCACGCACACACCGTCCGGACGCGCAGACGATCAGAAGCAGGAGTCCGAGGAATCCATTCCACAGAGACACGGCGATGACCTGTTCAATTCAAAGTTCGTTGCCGGTTCCGCGTATTCGGCCGGCAGCCACGGACACTAGCGGCCCCGCGAGGTGCGGGTCAATAGGTGTCTACGGCCGACGCATCCATCTATGTCTGTTGTTCCAACAGGTAAAAGGCACTGTCAGCTCTGAGATTCGCAGCCCAGGCTCGATCGACTGCATGCCCGCGAATGATTGGGCTTTCCTTGACAATCGTGAGTCCAATGCTCTGCATCAAATCGCGAAAATCATACATCGACATGAAGTGCAGATTCGGCGAATCATGCCACTCATACGGCAAATTGCTGGTGACGGGGGTCCGCCCTCGCCACAGAACTTCCATACGGACCCGCCAGTAGCCGAAATTGGGGACCACAACGAGCGCCCGCCGGGCGACACGCAGCATTTCCGTCAGCAGCTGCCGTGGCTCCTTAACCTGTTGCAGCGTTTGGCTAAGCACAGCAAAATCAAAACTGCCGGATGGAATGTCTGTTAGCCCCTCGTCCAGGTTTGCCGACACCACCGGCAACCCACGCTGCAGCACGGAGACAAGATTCGATCGCTCGACGTCCACACCCTGAACGCTGCAATGCATTTCGCGGCGCAGGCGCTCCAGCAGCCGACCGTCACCACAACCCAGGTCGATGACTCGACTGGATCGGTCAATGTGCTGCATAATCAGCTCATCCGTGAGTCGAACGCTTAGATCCGGCAGCTGATATCGGTTCGAAACAGACATAGTCACCTGGAACAAAGTAAGCACAGAAAGGAAGGCATCAGTCAGGAAGCCGGCTGGTTATCGTGATTCTTCGAGGTGCCCTTCAGTCGGCGACGCTCGGCGGCCACGGTCTGATCGACGAATGGCTGAATCAGTTGCGCCAGGGGATCAATGTCGATCAGGAACGAATCATGCCCAAAGCTGCATTGCAATTCCAGAAAGGACACGTGTTTGCCGACTTGCATTAACGCTGTCGTCAGTTCACGGCTTTGCGATGTTGGAAACAGCCAGTCAGTATCATACGATATGACCAGAAACCGACAGGTGGCCCGCTGACAAGCTTTTGCCAGTGTGTCATGCGATTCTGCCAGGTCGAAGTAGTCCATTGCTCTGGTTAGATACAGATAGCTGTTCGCATCGAATCGCTGTACGAAGCGTTTTCCCTGATGGTGCAGATAACTTTCAATCTGAAACTCCGTCTCCTTCAGCATGTCAAACGCGAATTTGTCGCTGTCCTGCAGCCGTCGGCCGAATTTCAGTTCGATCGAATCTTCAGACAGATACGTAATGTGTGCGATCATGCGGGCCAGCGCCAGGCCGAAACGCGGCGGATTCTCCGGGTCGTAATTACCCTGTTCAAAACCGGGGTCGGCGTAAATCGCGCGACGGCCGACCGCATTAAAAGCGATTCCCTGAGCCGACAGACGATGTCCTGAGGCCACCACGATCGCGGCGGCGATCTGGTCTGGAAAACGAACGGACCAGTCCAAAACCTGCATTCCACCCAGACTTCCACCAATCACTGCACACAGTCGGCCAATCCCCAGATAGCGCGCCAACTCCGAATGCACCGACACGATGTCGCTGACCGTGAGGAAGGGAAAGTCCAGACAATAACGCTGGCCCGTTTGAGGATTGTTGCTGCCGGGACCTGTGGTCCCCTGGCAACCGCCCAGAACGTTGGCACAGATGACGAAATATTTTTCTGTATCGATGCCGCGCTGTGGCCCAATGAGTGCATCCCACCAACCGGGTTTTGGATCGTCAGGCTGGTGAATTCCCGCGACATGAGCGTCCCCCGTGAGAGCATGACAGACAAAGATCCCATTGTCTCGGTTCTCATTGAGCTGCCCGCAGGTTTCATATTCAACAGCAACTGGACCAATTGTTTGTCCGGATGCCAGCGTGAGCGGCGGATCTACAAACAGGGTGGCCGTCTGCCGTTCCACGATTCCAACGGATTGTGTTGGCAACGGGGCGTTCTGTGGCTGGGAAGGTGCGGACATTATGATGCCAGAGTCGCCTAAACGACAAAAGTGGAGGCCAGTCGCTGTCGAAACGTGGGACGCAGATTCTAGAGTCGATTCTGTCCGTTTGGGTCCCCGGAGAACAATAAAACGTTGCGAATCGTTGCATTGACGGCCTGAACCGCTGGTGACCGATTACTTCGCACAAATCCAACCACGATCATTCCGGCAAAAAGTGCGACGTGAGATCCGACAGTCGGCGAATCTCGCCACATTGGACCTCATTCCAAAGGCGCCCGAGCCCGATTGGCAACGGTTCACCTTGCAGTCAGGGAAGCCAATCTCCTACAAATCACACTGCGAAATCCTATGAACGCAATCGCCTGTACGGCGTTTCTCAAGGGCGTCGAGAGCGACGGCGGTGGATCATGCGTCAGCAGAGATCAACGGCCGTGCATGCCAGCGATTCCTTGATCAGCGTGGGTCACCGCGCAAATCAACACGTAGCAGGGAGGCTGCGATGTCAAAACAACAAATATTGACGGCACAGCAAATTGCTGATCATGTCGACGGTCGCATCATTGGAGACGCAGAAACCACGATTTCTGATGTTGAGGTGATCGAACGCGCGACAGCATTACACCTCACATATCTGGGCGACCAGAAGAAACTCTCGCGACTGAGTTCGTCAAAAACGAAACTGGTTCTGGCGGCAAATTCAGCTGAGAATGCTCTGGGTGGCATTGACGACGTTACGTTCATTCTTGTTGAAGAGCCGGAAATTGCGTTCCTGCAAATCACCGGGATCCTGCATCCGCAGCGATCACCATCGACCACTGGAATTTCACCGTCGGCCGTCATCCCGTCGTCTGCAAAAATCGGCACTGGCACCGCTATTGGTCACCATGTCGTCATCGGCCACGATGTCACCATTGGCAGAGACTGTCGAATTGAACACGGGACTGTGATCGAAGACGGATGCACCCTGGGCAACAACGTCGTCCTGCATCCAAACTGCGTCCTCTATCCCGACCTGATCATTGGGAGCGATGTCATTATTCACGCAACCTGCGTGATCGGCGCGGACGGGTTTGGATATCGCATAGTCAACGGCCGCCATGAACGCCTCCCGCATTTCGGAACGGTGCGGATCTGCGATGACGTGGAAATCGGCGCAGGGTCGACAATTGACCGTGCCAAAGTGGGTGAAACCATCATTGGCACAGGCACGCGAATCGATAACCAGGTGATGATCGGCCACAACTGTCAGCTTGGTCCGCACAACCTGATCGTGTCGCAGGTGGGGTTCGCAGGGTCTGTTTCGACCGGTGCCTATGTGGTCGTCGCCGGGCAGGCGGGGATTGCAGACCACGTCCACCTGGGAGACGGGGCAGTCATCGGAGCCAAGACGGGTGTTCACCGCGACATGAAAGGTGGCCAGTCGTATTTCGGAGTACCCGCGTTCCCCATCGCCGAAGCGGCCCGAAACATGATGGCATTGCGCCGCCTTCCGGAAATGCGTAACACCGTCAAGCAACTGGAGCGCGACGTTGCAGGGATCCAACAACAGATCCTGGCCGCAGTCGCCCCGCCGTCCGATCTGAATTCGCCGACCGCTATTAAAGCGTCTGCTCCATTACCTCCTGGAGACAGCCAAAGCAAAGCAGCCTGAATCACTTTGGTTTTCTCTTAAGTTCGTCGCTCGCCCCGTGCAACTCGATACAGCATGACTTCCGACCGTTCATCCAGCCACAACCTGATCCCCTTCGATGTCGGCTACGGCAATGCGGCTGGTGCAGCTCCCCCCAGAAGATTGGGGCTATTGGCAGGAGGAGGCGACTTTCCGATCCGATTTGCCAAATCAGCGCAGGCCGCCGGCCATTCGGTCTTTGGTCTGGGCATCGCTGGAATGGCTTCCGAATCATTGGCCGATGTCTGTAACGACTTTCGTACTGTTCCTCTGGCTCGACTTGGCAAGACCATTCGGCAGTTCAAACGCGCCGGCGTGGAACGAATTGTGATGGCCGGAAAAATTGACAAGACGGTGATGTATCATCCGTTCCGCTGGATTCGTAACGTGCCGGACTGGCGCGCCGTGCACATGTGGTTCCGCTATGCGGGTGCCAATAAAAAGGATGACACGATACTGTTGGCGATCATTCGCGAATTCGCCCGTGACAACCTGCACTTCGACTCGGCCCTGACTTATTGCCCGGAGCTTCTCGTGAAACACGGCTTCCTGACCACAAAAAGACCGTCGTCCCTCCAGTGGAAAGATATTCAGTTTGGCTGGGAAATGGCCCGGGAAATGGGGCGACTCGATGTCGGCCAAACGGTTGTTGTCAATGACACTGCTGTCATTGCCGTGGAAGCCATTGAAGGCACGGATCAGTGCATCCGCCGCGCCGGAGACCTGTGTCGGCGCGGTGGCTTTACAGTCGTCAAAGTCGCGAAGCCTCAGCAGGACATGCGATTTGACGTCCCAACGGTCGGTATTGAAACGATCAAAACGATGCATGAATCCGGTGGCCGCGTGCTGGCCATCGAAGCCGGTATGACAATTCTGCTGCAGC
>JBDOMX010001216.1:0-365 GCA_039831615.1 Planctomycetaceae bacterium | reverse complement strand
AGCCCGAGGATGTCACGCGACTCGCCGACAGATTTGGCATTTCAGTGGTCGCCGTCAACACGGAAGAACTCGCACTGCGTTCTGCGGCTTAGACGATTCGCCGACAGTCCAATGTCGTGACACCGAATTCCCGCCGGGTCGGTGACCTTTTGCGCAATCGATTTTCGGTGTATTGAATCCACTTCACGGCCGTTCGTTCCGGCGCGTTGAACGCTGTTTTTTGACCGCCCTGAGATGACTGTCGGTTGACGTAATGCGTTGTGTTGCCCGATCATTCCGACGGTTCATGGGCAACATCTCCACTCCGGCCGGCATCCACCGTCTATCTGCCTGTTGGCGGCCATCTTTGGCAAGTCGGCCTTTCG
>JBDOMX010000798.1:0-2231 GCA_039831615.1 Planctomycetaceae bacterium | reverse complement strand
ACTCGGGGCTGACGAAAGACCATGGCAAAAACTGGGAGTGCGGGCCAGGCATCTTCAGGGCATGGCTCGAAGAAGAAGGGGACGATCCGGCTTTACTGGTTCCTGAAATTCTGGAGCAGATGTCCACTGTTGAAATCGAGCGTGATCGTGCGCAGAAGCAACGAGCCGAAGCGGAACATCAACGAAAGATCGAAGCGGCGTTCCATCCAAATTCTGAAGCACTCAACTGGCAAGATGCGTGGAAGGAATCGAAGGAACGGGCAGAAGAACATCTCACATGGCCGGACGTTTTGAGTGGCTGGCTTTGCAGTGTCGGTGATGGTTTTTGGGCACGAAGCCCTGGTGACGACCACTGCGCCAGTACACAGAGAGGGGGATTGTGGATCTTCGGAGCAGAAGCCGCTGCAGCTGCTGGCCTGAAAACCGGAAGAGGATATTCGAAGTGGGGAATCCATGACCATCGCAACAATCCGTCAGGCGATCCAGCAGTTGCCAAAGATCTGCTGAAGGGGCTCGGCTGCTGGGTGGAACCAGAGGTGGCGGACGAATCCGACCAACCGCGATCGAAGCCAAAGCGACGGGAGACCAGGGTTCCTCACGACGACGATTTATACAAAGCACCACCGTTGCGGTTAATCATCGATCGATCATCGCCAATCGCATCATACAGAGCAGAAATCGTTGAGGCTTTGCACACCCAACGTGAAGACCGCGAACCATTGATCATCGTGGACGAATCCTATCGCCCGGACACGCTGATTGAGTTTCTGAAAATCACGAAGTTACGAACACTGATCGCCGTGCGAACTAATGACGCCGCCCATGCACTTTGTGATCAGCTGCAGAAAGAGTTTGATCTTCCGGAGAACAGACATCTCACCATTCGCGTCGATATTTGGGACGGGCGGCGAATGGCAGACAAGGACGACCTAAAGCAGAACTGCAAGAATGATGCGGCACCCAAGGCACAGAAACTGGGGTTACCCATCGGCAGATCTCTCTGCAACGTGTGCCCGATGCGCAGCAGCTGTGATCTGATGATTCAACGAGAATTTGCCATCAAGGCGGACCATCTGATTGTCACAGAAGCAGCCCTCGCGTTCGCCGGCCTGAATGCATTCAGCCATCGTGACCGCATTATCACGCTGGATGATCCAGTGGGCGTGCTGAGGCCGGTAACTGAGACCGGAAGTATTAAAGCCGTTGTTGATGCTGTGTGGTCCGCTTGTGAACTGCTCGGCGACAATCCCGCATTTAATCGCGGTGACATGCCTGGTGAAATCAGTATCGATTCAGGTCTGGTCAGTAGTCAATTAACGGACGGCTACAGCGACCAAACTCATGCTAATCGGGCTCAGACATTTGAGCGATGGCGCATCAGGATTCTGTTTAGATTCATATGGAGCGTTATCGCATATTGCCGTCCACGCTATTCGCTACGAGTGATTAATACGATAGGCGAGTCGCCAACGTACGCAATGTCGTGGCTGTTTCAGATAATGGACCAGGCTGGTGTTGTTCTACCGAAGGATGCCAACGTCGGCGCCCTGCTGATGGCGTCGGAACATGATGCGCTGGCATCGTTCTCGTCAGGAACTCTCAGCGTTTGGAAGGAGAACAGCCCACACGACGTGCCCATTGTTGCGCTCGTTTCTGAACTCCCAAACCACCTTCCAGTAGAATACGAAGTCGTCGAGCCAGAAGCACCACTCAGAAATCCGTCAGAGGCCGTTCAGCACGTGCTGCCGTTGAACAGGAAGGATTCCAATCAACGGTACTGCAGCGCCCTGAGGGCAGTGCTGAGCGAACATGGGGCCACGCGAGCCGTCGTGGTGACACACCGGGACAAGATAAGCAACATTGAGGGAATGGAGGATTCACGGGTCTCAATGGTGCTCAGTTTTCACGGTGCCAGCGTTGCTACGTTTCGATCTGCGGACCTCGTCGTCTGTCTGGGAACGCCACAAGTCAACGACAAGGAGGTGCTGCTCGAATTCCGTCGGAATGGGCTCGATGTTCCTGCCAATATGAAATTCGGTCCACACATCATGGGGCTTGAGGTGGCAGTCGGGGGCTTCGTCGACACCGAAATCATGGCTCATGAAAACCCGGACGCGATGGCAGCACATGCCAGTCTCATCCGGCGAAAACTCGGCTCAGTGCTGGCCTTTGGAAACCCACAAGTGGTGGTCGTCAGCAGCCAGTTCACAGGTCTTCCACTGGCCGCTTCG
>JBDOMX010000446.1:0-2232 GCA_039831615.1 Planctomycetaceae bacterium | reverse complement strand
TTGCCATGATTACTCCGAACGCCTTCATCCGCGTGCGCCCGCATTCCAGGCCGTGAGCAATTGATCTGATCTGCAGAAGCGCGCACGGACACCCTGAGACAAATTTCAGGTCAACCAACATCACGTCATCAGTGGCCGCGGCCCAGCACACGGTAAATCTCTTCTGAGGTCGTCCGACCCGCGGATACCGCTTCAGCAGCGCGATCGGCCAGTGTAATCATTCCCTCATCTTTTGCGATCGTCTGCAGGGTGAGCGTATCTGCCCGCTGAAGTAAACCGGAGGCGAAGGAATCACTTCCCGGCATCAGACTTTCACCGAGGACGAATCGACCTCGATATCCGGTCCCGGAACATTGATCACAAAGGTTTTGATCCTGTGACTCCTGCTGATTGTCTGACAGATTGTTCCATTCATGTGAAACGGATGAAGTTGTCCGGCAACCGCACGTTTCCCTGATCAGTCTTTGACACACAATCAAACCCAGAGTGCTGCGAAGCAACCAGGGATCGATCCCCAGTTCGACGAGGCGTGCCACCGCCTCCGCGCTGCTGCCCGCATGAAAAGTGGTCAGCACCAGATGTCCGGTTAATGCTGCGCGAAAGACCTGCTCGGCCGTTTCGATGTCACGAATTTCACCCACCATGATGACGTCCGGATCCTGCCGCAGCATGGCACGGAGTCCGGCCGCCAGATCAAACTGAACGCTCGGACGGACCTGAGACTGCGTCACGCCGGTGACCGCCTGTTCGATGGGATCTTCCAGGGTCATCAGGCTTCGAGATTCTCCAGCTGTCGCAAGGATCTCCCGCAAACAGGCGTAGATGGTCGTTGTTTTGCCGCTTCCGGAAGGTCCTGCCAGCAACACGACGCCCGCCGTCTGCTGCAGCGATTGCCTGAGTCGACTGCAGATATCCGCAGGAAGATGCAGATCATTGAGTCGCTGCAGTCGCGTCGTGTCAGCAAACAATCGAATGGCCGCACGTTCTCCATACAAAGTAGGGAAGGTGGCCACCCGCGTCTCCGCAGCAGGCAGTCGGGACTCCGAAGCCTCATCGGTCATGCGGCCTTCCTGCGGCTGATCCGTCCGATACGTCAGCAAACCAGCCAGAACCTTGGTGCGAGCCACCAGTCGTGAGCCGAGGTCCTGGTCGAAATTCGCCACCCGCTGCAGGACGCCGTCGATGCGCCATTTCATAACAACACTGCCGGATTCCGGCGTCAGATGCACATCGCTGGCACGATGCTGACGAGCAAACTGCAGGATTCGGTTGACCAGCAGAGGAACATATTCGTCGTCCGTTGGTGCCAGCTCACGAATCACGTCGGCAAACAGCTGAGACAAAGTGCGCGTGGTCAAGGTGATGTACTTTGCGCGTTAAGAGTCCAGTCGAACGCCCGACCGTGGAAAAGACCGCTCCTCACCATCCTGACCGCCGCAGGTCTGCGAGCTCGTCATGCCGATCAAAATCCGGGAATGATTCCCGCATCCATCAGCTTCTGAGTCCGCCGATTCACGTCCTCAATGGTTCCGTCGATCATCTCCTGCTCCGAGATGGAGCGCGGGTTTGCCAGTGAGAGTGCCGAACCGGTTTGTGGTCCGGAATTCAGTCCTGCTGGCCCGGAGCCCGTTGCCGGTTCCTCCACCGATTCCTGTGCCAGCGGTACTGCGTCGCCGTCCGTCGACGTCGCAAACACCGACCAGACAGCAAATGCGGCCGATGCCGCCACCGCCGCGATGGAAGTCATTTTCAATCGACGCAGTCTTCGAGCGCGCAACATATTGGTCCGACAGCCGACGAGGGTGGCAGATCGCAGTCCTGATGACAATTCGGGCCATGTGTCCGCGGACCGAATCAATTCATGTTCCGGCAAAGTCGGTTCGGGGAGACGTTGATGGTGGATGGACATGACGGGCAGTCTGGAGGCACTGAGGCCGATGAATTGAAAGAATGAGTCAGCCGACGAACGCTGCGAATTGTGGTGTCCGTATACAACCGGCAGAGTTCAGGAGTAACGATGATTAAAGAGATGAATCCTGAGAGCATGGTTCCCTGGGGGATGACATCGAATCTCGAACGACCGGTTCCAGACTCCGCTGCAGTTTCTCCATGGCGTAGCGATAGCGAGAAGTCGCGGTGTTGAGTGAAATGGAAAGGATTTTGGCAATTTCGTCGAAGGTCTGGTCTCCCCAAATTTTGAGGGTGAGCACCTCCTTTTGATCATCAGGCAAA
>JBDOMX010000875.1:5161-9651 GCA_039831615.1 Planctomycetaceae bacterium | reverse complement strand
GGAGCTGAGTAGCCGGGAGATCCGGGACAACATGCGCATCGTGGGGAAGCAATGAATCCACTGCGAGGAAGTCCGTTGAAACACCGGGCCCGTTCGATGGATTTCTATTTGGCCGACCTGCCGTGCTGCAGGCAGAGTTGAACCAGATCGGCAAGATTTGCTTCGCCCACACACATGACAGTGTCTGCTCCGCCCCAATAAATTTTGACCGTTCCATCCTCCTCCGGGACTGCACCGCAGGTGAACACCACGTTATGCACGTAGCCGGTGATTTCCCACTGGGCTTCGGGCTGCAGGATCCAGGAATCACCAACGCCGATGATCTTTGAGGGATCGTGAAGATCGTGGAGGGCAACTCCCAGTCGATAGACGGATCCATCCATGGTTTCGAAGACGCCATGATAGATCGACAGCCAGCCCTCGTTCGTTTTGATCGGCGGCGCTCCGGGGCCGATTTTCATTTCGTCCCAGTGGTACGGTTCGGGTTTCATGACCAGTTGTGATTCACCCCAAAAGACGAGGTCCGGCGAATACGTGATCCAGATCGACCAGGGCGAAATTGCTGAATGAGGACGGTCAAGTCGCGCGTACAGTCCGTTGAACGTTTCAGGAAAGATCACGGTGTTCCGGTAATCGGCCTGCGTAATCAGTGAGACTCGTTCCAGCGACACGAAATCGGTGGTGCGGGCGAGTGCAATGCGTACTCCGTTTCGCGAATAGGCGCTGTAGGTGATCAGAAAGTCGTTGTCAATTTTCGTAACGCGCGGATCTTCCACGCCGAATTCTTCGTATTCCGCGAACAGGCCTGTTGGAGATGGCGTGAGAAACGGTTCGGGGTCGGCTGAAAAACTGAAGCCATCCGTGCTGCGGGCCAATCCGATGATCGACCTCCCCGTCCGCAGGTGCGATCGGAACAACATGATGTACTCGTTGTTGTACTTCACAACGGCAGCGTTGTGGACGGTTTCCACGGGGTACGGGATGTCTGCCTTCGTGAGAATCGGATTGCCTGAATACCGCTTGATGAGTTCGTGATTCATGAACGTCGGTCCGCTTCCTGCTGAAAGAGTTTTTGGTAAATCCGTTCGTATCCGTCGACCATCCTGTCGACAGAGAATCGATGTTCGACGTTGCGGCGGCATTCCGCCCGATCGATTTCCGGAATACGATGAAGTAACTGCACGGCTTCGTCGACGTTGTTGACGAGAAACCCTGTGCGGCCGTGAGCAATGACTTCGCGGCAGGATCCCAGATCCATCGCAACCACCGGCACGCCGGCCGCGTTGGCTTCGGCCAGAACCAGTCCGAAGCGTTCCGGAATCGTGTTCAAATGTAACAGGGCTTTCGCGCGGGCGAAGAGTTCGTTCTTTCCCGCGACGTCCACAGATCCGACGTATTGTATCTGTTCGCCATCGACGTGCGGTTCCACGTGTTCGCGATAGTAGTTTTCATCCTGAATGATTCCCGCGATGATCAGCGGCACACCGCTGTTCAGGGAAACCTGAATTGCGAGGTGCACGCCCTTGTCGGGATGAATTCGTCCGAGAAACACGAGAGCGTCACCAGGAGTCGCCTGCAGTGGGTAAAGGGACAGATCGATTCCGTTGTAGACCGTGCCAAGGTAGTGCAGACCGGGGGCTCGGTCGGATTCGCTGATGGAGACGAAGTTGCCGTCGCTGTATTTTTGGTAGACAGGCATGATCTGCGGTGAGGAAAAGCCATGGATCGTCGTCAGGACCGGCGTCGTCACGAGACGCGAATAGGTCAGGGCCATAAAGTCGTAATGACTGTGAATCAGGTCGAAATCAGCCGCTCGTTCGAATACTTCCGAGATGTGCAGGTACTCGGCCACTTTGGGATCAACTGTGGAATCCTCCTCGTAGCCTTTGTCGACCACAGAATGCAGGCACGCCGCGGTTTGCGAATCGCCGGTGGCAAAGAGTGTGACATCCCAGCCTCGCGCGACCAGACCTTCCGTGATGTTGCTGGCGACAGTTTCCCACGCCCCGTACTGACGAGGTGGCGTGCGCCAGGCGACTGGCGAAAGAACGGCAATTCGGTTTTTCGTGGCCGCCCCTGTCATGCGTTCTCCGGTTCCATGGCGGCCAGAACGTCCGCAACAGGCACGGTGGCGAATCCGGTCGCGTGGTCAGCCATCGCATACGGGATAATCAGTTCGCTGCCGTGCAAATGAGCGCCGCAGGTATAGACGACGTTCGGCACATAGCCTGCCCGTTCATTTTCGTTGGGACTTAACAGCGGCCCGCGAAGCCGTCCGAGCACCATGCCGGGATCGTCACGGTCCAGCAGAAACGCACCGATGCAGTATTTTCGCAACGCCCCGACACCGTGGCTGAGCACCAGCCAGCCAGCGTCGGTTTCGATCGGTGAACCGCAGTTTCCCAACTGCACGAGTTCCCACGGGAACTTCGGTTTCAGCAGGACCTGACGCTGATTCCAGAAGTGAATGTTGTCAGAAAACATGAGCGAGATGCTTTCGTTGTCCTGCCGCGAAAGCATGGCGTAGTGCCCGTTAATCTTTCGCGGAAACATGGCCATGCCCTTATTCTTCGCCGCAGGACCATTCAGCGTAATGAACCGAAATTTCAGGAAGTCGTCGGTTTCCACCAGTTCCGGCATGATCACCCTGCCGTCGTAGGCGGTGAACGTCGCGTAGTAGACGTGACTGCCATCGTCGTTTCGAAACCTCACGAACCGTGCGTCTTCGATGCCGTTGAGCTGGGTCGGTGTGGCAGGAAACAGAATTCGTTCGGACAGTTTCTGTTGAGGCTGAAATTGAACTTCGTAGTTGGATCGAGCGAGCATCCAGATTCCGTGAGCGGTGCCATGATCCCGCTGCAGCACGCCGTCGGACTGACGCTCCAGTTCCACTTCTTCGTCGATGCTTCGTCGCAGTTCGCTGGTCGAAAAGGAATCGTGGAGTCTTCGCAGGACGCGATTGGTAAAACTGCTGGCTAAACCAAGCTCATTCAACTTCCGAGAGAACAAACTCTTTTCATACGCGGAATTGGGAACCTGCCGAGGTTCGGTCAGCAAATGAGCAGGATCCAGAACCTCGATGCGGTTGTCCTGATAGACGATTCCCGTACGAAAAGTGATTGAAGAAATGTGGCCTTCCCCGGTGGCGCGCAGGCTGAGGATAAAACGCAGCGCGCCGTGCGGAAGGTTGGTTTGATCGGTATGGGGCACGATCGACGGATTGAAGAGTGCGGCCGATTCGAGTGAATACTCGGCCAGAAAGTAGGCACCGATCAGCAACCGCCGTGAATCGGACAGGCCTTCATCGGAAACATGGTGTTCGCGGACCTGCTCAAATCGCTCCAAAAACATCTGCTGAATTTGTGGGTGCCGATCGGCGAATTCTGCTGATATCTCATTCAGCAGCGTGTCGACCTGATGCTCCGGCAACGCCATAATTCGTTCGATCACTCTTCCCGAACGTTGCGAGTCTCCCGGGATGAAAGGACGCAGCAGGACTCGCGTTTGGTCGGGCTGCAGGACCGTATTTGTTCTTTTGAGCCGTATCGCTGTGCTGGTCATGAAGGATCTGGTGGCCGTTTCGAGAGCATGGAGGGAAAACAGCGATAGCGCCACGCGCCGGAGCTATGGATCGCGGTCCATCTTCCGGCAAGGGCAGCGACGGGAATAATCCGGCGGCGCAGGAAGACTCGCTTACGTCGAAGTCAAACTTTACTTATTTCTTCTTATCGTTCTTTGCTTTTCGTTTCTCTTTGGGGCTCAGCAACGCTTTCTTTTGTTGCTCTCGCCTGCCTTTGTCTTTACTTCCTTTGTCACCCATTGCGAACTCTCCTCGGTTACAAAACAGGACTCGTGACTTCGAGACGACATGCTGCGGTCAATGTACGACGGACTGATCATGCAGGCTGAGCGTAAAAGGTCTTGCTGACGTCCCCGTCCGAATCGCCGGCGTTTCGCGATTCGCTTCGAGTGCGAGCACTTCAGTCCACAGGAAGGCGAGCGTCGATTCAGCACCCTGGTTTCGATTGGCTCCGGTCACTTCCAGTCCGTCGTGGCATCCCCCGGATTCGGTATCTGCCATCTGATATTGCATGCTGTTGCGTCCATGAAACCATCCGTGAGCCTTCTGAAACGCGACCAGATGCTGGTCTTCATGTCGCATTTGAAACGCCCGCAACGCCGCCGCTGCCATGGTGGACGCTTCGACGGGCTGCTGGTCGTACAGCGATTTCTCAGCATGCCGGGCGTACCAGCCATCGTTGCCGATGGGCCAGAATACGTTGTTTGTGGTTGTCGCTTCATCCAGAAAGCGAAACGACTTTTCCGCGATCGACAGAAACTCTTCATCGGGCCAGCGTTCCGCCGCGTCAAACATGGCGTGTGGCAGGACTGCGTTCGCGTAGGTCATCTGCGGTTCGAACCAGTCCCAGCCGATATGGCGGGAAGTCTTCCACGCGGTCACGAGATGGTCGACCGCACTGCGGGCGATT
>JBDOMX010000875.1:0-5151 GCA_039831615.1 Planctomycetaceae bacterium | reverse complement strand
GCGATTGATTCCAATTCGTCGATGTGCGGAACATTGGCTCGAACAAGTGTGGACCACGCCTGAATGACGTAGGCGTGAGCGCGCAGGCTGGTCAGATCCCGCAGCACCGGGGCGGCGTTGTTCATCAGCTCTTTGGCCAGATCACGAAAGCCCTGAGGCACGTTGCCCGCACGAACCTCGGCAAGCGCCAGGACCGCCTGTCCCTGACTGTCACCGCAGCCGTTGTTGTCGAGCCAGTCGCGCTGGTAGCTCATGAAGTTATGGAACCCGCCATTCGGACGTTGAGCGTGTTCCATAAAGCTGAGGTAACACGCCACTCGTTCGATCAGCCGCTCATCCGTCTGATCGGCACACAAACGAGCACACAGTCGCAGAGCACGCGCGTTGTCGTCAGTTGTGTAGCCGCTGGATCGTCGCGGGATATTGTAGACGGCGTGCTGAATCAATCCGGCAGAGTCCGTCATTCGATCCAGATGATCGAGCGGCAGACAGCTTGATGCATGCATCACATGCCTTTTCGTGTAAGTGGCAGGCGAAGATTGTCGCCTCGATTTGAAACATCCCTGCTTCGAGATGTCGTCGTGTTTTCGGTACCGCGGTCGACAAGGCCTGTAAATAAATCAAGATATCTCTGGCCCACGTTAGGCCAGAACATCGGGCGGGCGTATGCGAAGGCGCGCCACCGCGTCTCGGACCGGAACTCACCATCCGTCAGAAATCGCACTGTCGCATCGGCCATCGCACCGCTGTCGGCGAATGGCACAAGGATGCCTCGACCGTCCGCCAGAACTTCTTCTGCGAATAGATAAGGAGTGCTGACCAGGGCACCCACGGCTGCCATCGCATAAGCCATGGTGCCGCTGGCGATCTGATCTTTACCGGGATAAGGCGTCACAAATACATCGCATGATTGCAGAAAAGACAGCAGTTCCGGCAGACTCAGGTACCTGTTGACAAAGCGGACGTTGCTGCCCACTCCCAGTGAATCTGCAAGCTTGACCAGCCCGTCACGATAAGATTCGCCGTGCTCGCGTTTAACCTGCGGGTGGGTCGCTCCAACGATCAGGTACAGGGCATCGGGACATGTCGAGACAATCCGAGCCATGGCGCGGATCATATATTCCAGCCCTTTGCCCGGATTGATCAGGCCGAAGGTGCAGATGACCTGCCGGTCTGCCAGCCCGAGTTCTTCACGCTGGCTTCTGTCCCGAGCGAAGGGCACAACCGGGACTCCGTGCGGAATGACTTCCACTCGTGAACCATCCACTCCGTAAACGTCACGCAGCAGCTTCGCGGCGATGTCCGTCATCACAACGATGCCGTCGCTGTTCGCCGCCACATCGCGGATCAGTTGTCTCGGTTTGGATTCTGGTTCAGTCAGCAGTGTATGAAAAGTGGTGACAACCGGTTTCCGGCAGCGCTCCACAAAGTCCATAATACGGCTGCCCCATGGACCGGGATACAGTCCGAATTCGTGCTGCAGGCTGACAACATCGCACGGTCCATCGTTGGCCACTTCTGCGGCCGTCGCATAAGCATCGGCGCACTTGTTGTCAATCACGTGGACAATTCGCGAATCCCGGCCGGAATGTCGATGCAGTTTCTGAATCGCTGCGATTGTCGACACGGGCTGACCGGCCGCCAGATCGACGGCATCTGCCGAGTCCTTCGTAAAAGTCGCCAGGCCGCATTCTTCCGGCGGATACGTGGAAATAAATAGAGGTCTGACAGCATTTTTCATCGGCGACCCTGCAATGATTTCAGTCGCGCTTGTGTTGTTCGCCCAGTTGCTCGAATTCGGCGAGGGGGATGTGCGGCTCGCAATCGACCCTCGCGCAATGCTGCCGCGATCGCGGGCGGAATTGCTGCTTCAGCAAGGACAATCGCTGCCTCGTTCTCGCGGGTCAACGCCACATCTCCTGTTCTCGAGCAACCGCGACGGCGTGACGTTTCTCCGCGTGTGCCAGGGCGATCCGAATGTCGGCCTCGGCCTGCGCGATCTGCAGTCTCGCTCCGATGTTGGTGCCGACATCAATGTCGGCGATATCGATCGAAACGATCGCAAATGCAGTCTGAGAATCCAGCCCCTTCGCCAGCACCTTTCGTGTGATCACCATCGGATCCGCCAGAGCCTCGCGGTAGTTGTTGCACGATCCGATCGCCGAGACAATGCCCTGCCCGACGCGAGCAATCACCGTGGCTTCCGTCGCTCCGCCAACCAACTGCGTCAGATTGGTTCGCACCGTGACCCGCACGCGAACCTTCAGTTGAATGCCATCTCGCGAAACTCCATCCAGAGTGTCACTGCCACCGGTTTTTGGATCCGGACACAAAATGACCAGCGGATTTACGCTGAGTTGCACAGCCTCCAGAATGTCCCGCCCGGCGAGGTCCACGGCCGCCGCCGTATTCCAGTCCAGCTCGATCCCCGCCCGGTGAGCAACGACCAGGGCCCGCGTAATTCGTTCGACGTCGCCCCCGGCGAGATACTGCGATTCGAGGAGATCCGTTGAGAAGTCAGTCAGGCCCGCCTGCACTGCCATAATTTCGCATTGCACAATCGTCTGCGGATCAATCTTTCGCAACGACATTGAGATCAACGAAAACAGGCCAATGTGTGTGCCGGTTGAATAAGCCTGCAGCCACAGGGATGCGTAGCGACTGACAACATACAACAGACCACCACCGATGGCTGCAACGACCGCCCAGGTCAGGAACGCTGTCAAGAATCTTCGCCTTCCTGATCACGAACACCGGATCGAACAGAGAACACGTGGCCGCAGTCGCAGTCCTTGTTGCGACAGTGCTGTCTCTTCGTGCAGATCGGACACACCCGCTTCCACGGACTCATGTCACCTGGCAGTACAAGCTTCTGCGGTCGCCCCTGAGCAGCGCGAAGCCGCACTTGCTTCATACGCTCATTATCCAGACGACGGACGGCGCATTGAGGGTGAATTCCCGCTGCCGAATAACTTGTCTCGCCGCAAACCGGACAACGGGGACGTGGTTGCTGATCGAAGAGTGGAACTGGTTTACTATTGTACATCGATAGCACACAACCTGACTCGGAATCGTGCCCGCCACGTGCTGTTGGAATAAAATCGACTGGCCCGAGACGCCTCGTGACCACGACGGCACCCTGCGGTCAGATCACGTGAGACATCTTCGTCACGGCGATTCAGCATACTCTTATTGACTGATGTGCAGATGCAATTATTGCACGTTCATCCATCTTACACGGCTGAACGAAGTTGGATACATCAAAGACCTGACTTCGTGTGTTTAGAGCAGTTTTCGACAACTGCTGGCCAGTGCTGACTCGCAGGGACCATTGGATGCGCCCTGCCACCTTGGCCGCGGCCACGAATCCGCGTCCTGCGATGGAGACGTCGACTGTTTCGGGAATGGGTGTCTGCGGTAAAAGTGTCTTAGGATTGCTCGCGTAATAACTGTCGCGAATTCAATGTAGCCATCACGCTCCGCCGTGATGATCAGCTGCCAAAACAGGACAGTTGTTACTCGAACGGTCCTTAACGCTTTCGGTCCTGGCGGTCACCGTACCGAACGGTCGGAGTTGTGTTTTCATAAAAATGTCTCCTGCCAGGAAATTGCGTCATCTGTCAATCCAGTTGTCATTCAACGCGTGATGCTCACTGCGAGCTACATGGCAGCGTCGGCCAGCGCGTAGGTGTGACTGGCCGGGCAAAACGTCAGCTGGAAATCACTGACGAGTTGCGGGTCAGCTGTGTTTTGAGCTGCCAGAACGTTCTCAAATGTGGCGGCGTCCACGCTGGCTGCGACAGGACCGTTTGCATCAATGATCACGATGCAGGTCTCATCATGTTCCTCAGCCAGACGACTCTTGAGGTAGCCTTTCATCAGCGGATATGGCCTCAGGTCTCCTTCGCTGTTCCCGATGAACGCGTCGTAGGCCGTCTTGTCGGAGAAGCCATAGATCGCAGGAGAACTGCGGCCAGGCGACTTCCTGACGATGTCCGGCCCGATTGGCTGTCGGTCTGCGTGCAGGACGTATCGTGGAGTTGGACAAGTCGCTTTCTGCGTCGACATATGGTCTTCTTTCCGGGAGGGGTCGGTGCGATTTTCAATCACGATTCGCCGCCGATTTCGAGCCTGAACGAGTGATCGGGGTCGAGGGTTTCGATCAAATCCTGATTACTGTCGCCGCAGGCTTTTCGCACCTTGTTGAACATCACTGCTGCCGTCACGAACCTTGAGCCAGTCGCAACGCAGCATCAAATCCACTGCCGGGATTAACGACAGCGCCGTTGCCAGACACTCCGAAAGTTCCCTGGGTCACACCACCCGATAAAGGTGAACACGTCGGGATGGTGGGCTTCACACTTCTGCGGATTCAACTTCTTCGCATCGCTCGCGAACCGAACGATAGGGCATTCCAACTGCTCGTTGGTACCGCTCGCCCCGCACAAACCAGAATGCCAGGCCCCCCGTATTGTGCCGTGGAGATCCCACGGCCTTTTTCAAGGAACGGACTCCCAACGATCCTTTTCGGCCAGTCTTTTTCCAGCCGCGACGCTCCATAATGATGCGTACCACGACTCCAATGGCCTGACGCAGCCGTTTACTTCGCCCCGCGTGGACCTCGGAAAGGAACTGGTTCACTGCAGGATCCGCTTCCAGTTCCCGTACCACTCCAGCCAGCGGCGACCTGTCGTGATGAATCTCCGATTCTTCCATCCGCCGCTGTCGATCGGCGGAGCTGAAAAAAGTCAGGATCGTATCGAACGGCTGCTCGGAATCATTGACGACATCTACAAACGTTCGACCCTGAGTGTCCGCCAGAAACTGTTTCTTCGTTATGCGTGTCATTTGCGCTTTCACATCTTCTGCCGATTATGCCAATGCAGATACAATATTTGCAAGTGCAATTACGGGCGATGCAGAAATGTTGGCGAAAACGGTGTACGGAATCAGCCGCATTCCTCACAGCGTTTCCAGGATTCGTTTGTTGAGCGTCAACAGATCGATCACCTGATCGCACGGAATCCAACAGTCACAACGTACGAGATGCCGCGATCGTATTCTTTGAATCTCTGCTGCAGACAGAACATGAACTGCTGCGTGCCCAGGCAGTCGAAAGATTCCGACGGTTCAGTGAGGGGGCGTTGACAG
>JBDOMX010000825.1:0-2240 GCA_039831615.1 Planctomycetaceae bacterium | reverse complement strand
GGGTATCGGACGCATCGAGCCGGTTGACGAGTTTGCAAAACTAGATGGGATCATGCCATGACAATTGGAATCGACAACGGAATCACGGGCGGCATCGTCGTGCTGGACGCGGACGGTGAGGTGGAGGCGTGTTACAAGATGCCGTGGCGTCATGGTCGTCTACGGAAGTGCGTTGATGAGATCGCGCTGAGCTATCACCTGGAGTACCATCAAAGCCACAGCGTGTACTACGAATGCCCGGCGGGTGCGAAGAGTCACAACGCTGCGGTGTCGATGGCAGATTCGTTCGCCCGAACTCAGGCAGTGATCATGCTGCTGAGGATGGACGGGCAGGAGGTGCCGCCGAAGACGTGGCAGAAGACGTATTGGAAAAAGAAACAGGGTGCTGACATCAACACGAAAGATGTGGCGATCGCGGTGGCTGAGTCAATCTGGCCAGATGTGACGTTTATTCCCAGTGGGTGCAGCGTGCCGCACACGGGGCTGGTGGACGCGGCGTTGATAGCTCGCTGGGGAATGTTGCAGGAAATATGATCCGTATGCGGTATAGGTGCGTTACGTTATCAGGAGGTGAATTATGGTTACGAAAGTTCAGACAATGGACAGTCCGGTTTTTGAGTCTGGTGATACGTGCTACGCGTTTGTGGGCGACACGTGTATCAGTGGGACGGTTGAGTCCGTCCAGGGTGAGGCGGCAACGGTGCGGCTGGTGACAGGGCATCGTGTGAGCCGTCTGCTGAGCGAGCTGCGGGCGGAGAGTCCACGGCTGGAGGTTGGTTCTGAGTGGCCGATTTGAGTCGCGGCACCAAAATCCGTCCCAAATCTTTGATCCGTATGCGGTCGATCTGCGTTATAGAGAGTGAAAGAGGAAAAACCCAACAAAAACAACTGAAAGGCAACGATCATGAGTAGTCAAAAAGAACTGACAATCGCTGGATCTGCTGTGTATTGGAACTGTGCGGTCGAGTCTGACCGTGAGAAGATCGCCACGGAGCTGGCGGACCTGGGTCACGAGGACCTGGCACCCGGTGAACGTACTGGATTCGCAGCTGCAAAGCGTGCGGCTCAGGTTGTGTTCCCCGGGTCCGGGTACCACCTCGGAAACCTGGAAAAACAGGGCGGCGTGACGATCGAGCGGGTCGTGCACAGTACCGACACGGAAAACGACTACCCTCAGGTGGCATACCTGACGGTCGACGAAACCGGTCATTTGACGGGCGTGGTCATCACGGATGACAGCCTGGACATCAACCAGCGGATTCAGCTGCGGGAAAGCCTGCGAACGAACTTCGACGAGGCGAAAGCCCAGTGTGGTGCGACGTCGATCGGTATCGCCCTGACGAAAGCCTGCAAGAAGCTGGGCGGCGTCAGCCTGCGGGACAACGGCGGGGTCTGGTTTATTCCGGAGTTCAGCCAGGATCTGTTCCGCAAAATCGTGACGGTCTTCGAAGGCAGTGCCCTTGCGGGTCGCAGCCTGGTGCAGTCGCTGACTGTGGCGAAAACCGACGAGACGATTCGCGGGGTCCACGAGAGTCTCTGCGGCGGCATCACGGAACGGATCGCCGAGATTCGCACGGAGCTGGCACGGGATCCGGGTAAGCGACTGCGAGCGAACCGGACGGCTGAGGTGAGTAGCCTGCTGGATCAGGCCAAATCGTACGAGAGTCTGCTGGGTGACAACCTGGAGGACACGAAGAAGGCTCTGACCGAGCTGAAAACGCAGCTGACGGTCGAGAAGGTGGCGGCGGCTGCAAGTGTGCGGACGGTGCCGGGAGCCGGTGTCGGCGGGCTGGGTGCTCTGGAAGCGAACCCAGCGGCGGCATAAATCCGCCCCAAAAGTTTAATCCGTATGCGGTTGAACTGCGTTTAATAGGTGAAAGAAGAAAACCCCAAACCCCAACCGAAAGGCACCGATATGAATTTGGCACAGGTAAAACGACATTTTGCGACCTTCGCCCGGACCGGCGACGCCTTCGGCCTGATCGGTCCTCCGGGGATCGGCAAGACCTGGACCATCGAGGACTGGGTGAAGACGCTGACGGCAGCGGATATCCGCCCGGACCTGGCGGAACCAGGCGACGATAAGAAGCCGGTGAAGTTCATCGTGCGAAGTTTGACGACGATGGAACCTGTGGACCTGGTCGGTCCTCCGGTGGTCGAGAACGGCAAGTCGTTCAACGCGGTTCCAAGCTGGATTCCGACGGGCAACGAGCCAGCGGTGGTGTTCCTGGATGAGGCAC
>JBDOMX010000979.1:0-2242 GCA_039831615.1 Planctomycetaceae bacterium | reverse complement strand
GATCAGCTATTTTGATCTGCCGCGGCGACTTTATCAAACGCGAGATACCCACCGATGGCCGTGACATTGACAGCCAATGACACGCCCACCTTGGTCACCAGGGCTGAGGTGGGTGTCGTCATTCTGGCTGGACGCTCAGACGGTTTCTGGTGCCCTTGGAAATCGTAATGACTACACGCCTCAACCTGCGGCGTGTAGTCGAACCGAAGCTGACGCGCATAGACATTGACTCGAGTGAACGCTGCTGTTGGAAAACAGCTCATATCGACTCGTGCTAAAAGCTCTTGCGCGAGTTAGCGTCCGCTAACTCCATACTTGCGGGGCTCCGTACTCTGAGATTTTCAACTCGAATCTCTGGCGGAGGTAAGTTATGGCTCGACCACCAAGTGGGCTGGATGAGTATCTGGAATGGCCGTGGCAGCTCGAATTTGGTCACTCTTCCAATTCTTCGCGACAGGCGATCTCGTCGTGTCGCGGTGCCAACCGCTCGTAGTGACGTCGTATAGATCCCGAAGCTTTTCGGTCACATCCGCTATTCGCGAAGCACGACGACTTCTGGCGGATTACAGACGTGGTACAGCAGAACGCAAACGCTAAGCCTTATTCCTCCGCCCACGTCAGAAGGCCAGGTATCGGGATTGCTCTCCTGAGTCTTTGCCTGCTGATCTCGACAATACTTAGCTTTATTCGTTTGTTGCAGGCGATATCGATGACCCTCTGCATTGGGTGCGGGATGTCACGTTCTGGGAGGATGCCAACCGAACTCGCACGAAATCGACGCCGCAGATCTTCAGCGCATTTCGGAACGCGACCATCAGTTGTCTCAGGTCGCTCGGATACACCAATATCGCAGCCGCACTGAGGGAAAACGCCTTCAAAGTCGACGACCTTCTACTCAAACTCGGCATCTTGTAAGAGAAGGCTTGCCCTGAATTCTGGCTGTGAGGCTGGCGATTGCTGTCAGATGTGCTTAATGTGGAGTGGCCGGTTGTAGCTACGCCGCTCGTTCCGAGGGGAGACCGTGTAGGGGTTTTTTAAGAAATGTCAGACATAACCATTGAGGTTTGGGACGCTACGGGAAATAAGCGGCAATCCGTTGAAGTTCCTCACGATTCGCCGATCAACCGCGTCATCGCAGTACTTGTCGATCGCATGAGTCTTCCACGACACAGTCCGGACGGTCAATTGATGAGCTACAAGTTTCACCATAAGTCGAGCGGTCGGCAGTTGCTCGATTCGCAGACCTTATATGCCGCCGAAGTAAAGAGCGGCGATATTCTCAGGCTTCAACCTGAGATCACCGCGGGCGTTTCCGCTGGATTGTGACATGATCCGTGAGTGATGACGTTATCAGATTAACCGAAGCCGAAGATGGGCGATTTTCCCGATTCGAGCTGATCGGCTGGTGGGATCAGAGCAAGGTGAGCAACGCCAGGGTCGTGGTGATTGGGGCCGGCGCGATCGGGAATGAGCTGGTCAAGAATTTCGCGTTGCTGGGCATCGGCAACCTGTTCGTCGCCGACATGGACAGGATCGAGAATTCGAATCTGTCACGTTCTGTGCTGTATCGCGAAGCCGATTGCGGAAGACTCAAAGCCGACGTTGCGGTCGAGCGTGCGCGGGACATCTTTCCCGATATGAAGACGCAGTCATTCAACGGAAATGTCGTGTACGACCTTGGACTGGGAGCGTACCGCTGGTCAGACGTGATTCTGGGCGGACTGGACAATCGCGAAGCAAGGGTGGCGATCAACCAGGCCGCGGCGCGCACAGGAAAGGTTTGGATTGACGGAGCGATTGAGCGGCTGGAAGGCTTCGCTCGGGTCTTCAATCCAGCGACGGGGCCGTGCTACGAATGTACCATGAGCGACGTTGACTGGAAGATGCTGGAAGCGCGCCGCAGTTGTGCACTGCTAAGTCGTGATGAGATGGAACAGGGCAAAATCCCCACGACACCCACAACGTCTTCGGTGATCGCCGGCATTCAGGCTCAGGAAGCCGTGAAGCTGATTCACGGCATGGAAACACTGGAAGGCAAGGGTTTCGTGTTCGACGGGACATGGCATCAGAGTTACACCACCACCTACACAAAGCTGGAAGACTGCCCGGCGCACGATGCCTTCCAGCCGGTCGAGGTGCTGGACTGGACGACCACAGAAACACGAGCCGGAGACCTGCTTGAACATATACGCAGCGCGGTGGGGCCGGAAGCGGTCATCGAAGTGAATTGCGACCTGCTGGA
>JBDOMX010000191.1:0-9694 GCA_039831615.1 Planctomycetaceae bacterium | reverse complement strand
CCGCAGTCGTCAACGCATACTGAGTCGCAAACGCACTTCGCACGCACAACTCCCGCCCCTCCGCACGAAGCACCCATCGACTTCTCGCAACGGTGCGCAATGCAGGCTAGTGAATCCCAATCAATCACGCGACGACATCGCTGTTGGTAACCTTACAGTTGGCCGGGAGTTCCCCAGACAGACAGCCGGTCGATCCAGTCTGCCTGATCGCGATTGCTCATGTCAGGTCGCTGTTTTCGCGGCACCGATTATTTCGGTGCATCCGGAATCTCGCGGCCATGTGGGTCCTCGTTCGGCTGATCCAGGTCGTCTACGAGCTGCCGCTGGACGGCCGGCCCAATGAAGTGTTCCATCACTTCGGCGGGATCGTGCAGATGGTCCGGTGGCAAATCGAAGTTCTGATCCAGCCAGGACTCCCATAGCCGGTGCGACCTGACGAGTCCCTGAGCGTACCTTCGTCCTTTTTCGCTCAACTGTGCCGTTCCGTCAGATGTTTCCAGCAGACCGCGCCGGCCAAGCCAGCGAACTGCGATGTGAGCAGCAAGGCCATTGCCCGCCAGCGCGTGACAGCCTGAAACCGATTCTGACACCGCCGCGCCAGCTCGCTCCATACGACGAAACAAACCAGCCAGGATGTCTTCAGCTCCAATGCGAACCTTGAGCTGCACGCCACGCCGCAGACGGCCCAGCAGGCCGTACCTTGGAGCAAGCAGAATCGCCGCAGACAGTTCCGCTCCGGCGACCACCGCCGCCAGACCCGCTACCGATGAGTTCCAACGCAGCGCCAGGAAATAACCAACTGTTGTGCAGCTGATACCGCTCAATGCGGCAATCCATAACATCCGCCCAAGTCGATCGGTCAGCATCCTGGCGACACAGGCAGGCACCGTGAGCAGGGCGACAACCAGCAGGCCTACAACTTCCATTGCCGACACAGTGGCCATCGCCACAACAGTGGTCATGAGATAGTGCATGACCGAAACACTAAAACCAAGCGTCGCCGCGTGCGTCGGATCGAAGGAAGTCAGCCGCAGCTCCTTCCAGCAAAGTATCAGAAACACAATCGTGATCATTAACGCCGGCACCAGCGTATGAGTGGCTTTCGGAAGCAGCCAGCCCATCGTCGGTGTGAAATTCATTCCGGCGAACGCAACATCACCAAACAACACACAGTTGAGGTCCAGATGAACACCTTTTGCCTGCGACACGACGACCACACCAAAAGCAAACAGTGACGTAAACACGATACCGATGCTGGAATCTTCGGGCACAGAACCGGAACGGTGAATAAACTGAGTCGCGACCGCTGTGACGACTCCTGCGGTCAGAGCACCGAGAAACATGGGAACGGGGTCGATCTTTCCGGTGACCAAATACGCAGCGGCGATGCCCGCGAGAACTGAATGACTGAGTGCGTCCCCGAGCAGACTCATGCGTCGGAGCAGCAGAAAACATCCCACCAGCGCGCACGTCACAGCGCACAACGCACCGACCAGCAATGTTCCAGCTGCATTCTCCACCGCCAGGTGTGACTGGCCCAGCGTGTCGGCGATCCATGCCCAAACAGACTCAAACGGGACTGGAATCCGTTCGGCCAGCAGCAGCAAACTGCTCATGGCCCCACCTCTGCACTCCGCGATGTTTCAGCTGCGAGGATCTCCGCAGCGGCTGCGGCCAGCTCGTCCTCGGACACCCCACGGTTCCACAACCAACCTCGCTTCGGGGCCAGCATCCACGACACAACAAACAGCAAAGCCGCCGTGAGAACCACCAGCGGGCCGGTGGGCATTTGATCCATGCGGGCACTCAGCAGTGTCCCGGTTGCCCCGGAAACACCCCCAATGCCGGCTGATATCGTCATCATGAGTGAAAGTCGGTCGGTCCAGAACCGAGCAGCCGCGGCAGGAATGATGAGCAGAGCAGCGGTCAGCACCACGCCAACCGCCGGCAACCCGACGATGACGGTGACGGCCGTGAGAGACATCAACAACAGATCCAGCCCGGTGGCCGGCCAGCCCTGCACTCGACAAAAGGATTCATCAAAGCTGAGCAGTTTGAGTTCTTTGTACATCACCAGCACGACGATCGAGCACACAATGGCCGCGACGGCAATTTGCAGCACATCGCCGCTTAGCATGGTTGCCGCGCGACCAATGATGAATGATTCCAGATCTGCCCCTCGCTCGTTGCGATAATTGTTTTGAATCGTGCGCGTCAGCGCGATTCCCAGTCCGTATGAGATGCTCAGGACAGTCCCCAGGATCGCATCGTCACGCAGACGCGAAACGCGACGCAACAGTGACATCAGGAACACCCCGGCGACACCGGTCAATAAGGCACCCGTCAACAATACCGATACGGATCGACTGTGAGTCAACAGGAATGCCAGGCACAATCCCGGCAAAGCAGCATGAGCAATCACGTCGCCAGCAAGAGCACGGCGACGCAGGTACGCGAAGGTCCCGACCAGACCTGCGGTGATGCCCAGCAGAACGGTTCCGATGAGAACCAACGAAGTTTGAGTGAGTAGCGTCAAAGTGAGGCGGCACAAAAAACAGAGGGTGATAAATTGGACAACAACCAGCTTGGAAAGCAGCTCAGCGAATATTGGTGTTTAAACTCCTGGTTCCGATGCCTCCACCGGACGCAGCCGGACCACGACTCGGTGAAGCCCTCAGGCCGGACGAACGAATCTGTGCTCCCGCGCCGGAAATCCAACAGCGACGAATCCGGAATCCCCGATATTGAGTGATTTCCGGACCGCTTGATGTGCCTTCCGTTGAGGTGTGACGGCGATGCTATTCACTCTCACGCTGCGCGCGGACGGCCTCCGCCATGGTGTCCAGAATCGACAGCCGGCCACCATACGTGGCCTGAAGTTTTTCAGGAACAAAAGTCGTTGCCACCGGTCCGCTGGCGACAACTCGAACGTTGAGCAATACGACTTCGTCAAAGTGTTCGGCGACTGTGCGCAGATCGTGATGCACAACCACGATGGTGCGTCCGGCATCACGGAGTGCCTTCAGCAGGTCAAAAATAATACGCTCGGTCGCGGCATCGACTCCTGCCATCGGCTCGTCCATGAAGTACAGGTCAGCATCCTGAACCAAAGCCCGCGCCAAAAAGACGCGCTGCTGCTGCCCTCCGGACAGTTGACCAATCTGCCGTTTAGCGAAATCCAGCATATCGACCCGCTCGAGACAATCCAAAGCACGCTGGCGATGCCTCGCTTTTGGGCGGCGAAACCAGCCAAGCTCGCCGTAGGTCCCCATCAGGACGGTGTCCAGCACGTTGATGGGAAAGTCCCAGTCCACCGTTTCTCGCTGTGGTACGTATCCGATTCGTCGCCGTTGCTCGTCAACCGAGCGTCCCCACGCCGTCACGTGCCCGCTCGTGACAGGGATTAATCCCATCACAGCTTTGATCAGTGTGCTTTTGCCGGCACCGTTCGGACCGACGATCGCAACAAGACCTGGCTCAACAAGGGTGAGGTCGACATTCCACAAAACAGGACGCCGGTCATAGGCGATCGTCATATCGTGGATGTCGAGGATCGCATCAGGACTGTCAGGCACATTCACGGTGATTTCCGACTCGACGGCTGCGATGAAAGACCTGCCGCGATTTCTCGAATATTGTGCATCACTGCACCTGCCAGGGTTCCTTCCGGTGTTCCAGCCGGTCCCGCGGTGTCCGAGTACAGGGTTCCACCAACCGTTAAGCTGTGACCACGCGATCTGCATTCAGAAATCAGTGCCAGAATATTTCGGTCCGAGACACTCTGCTCGGTGAAGATGGCGGAAATCTTTGCCTCTACCAACAATGTCGCCAGCTCATTGATGCGTTTGAGTCCCGGTTCGCTCTCGGTGGACAGTCCCTGAACAGCTTCGACTCGAAAATCAAATGAGCGAGCAAAATACTGAAAGGCATCGTGCGCCGTAACCAGGATACGACGTTCGACCGGAAGATCAGCAAACGCCGTCCGGCCCTGTTCAACTGTCGCCTGCATCTGCTGCTGAAATTCAACGGCAGCGGCTCGGTACGCGGCGGCATGTTGTTCGTCGAGTTTCGCCAGTTCTTCGGCCAGCCAGACACCACACTCTCCCCACAATTCCAGATCAAACCAAACATGCGGATCGACCACTCCTTCCACATGTAACAGGCGCGTGCCAAAATCCTTTTCCAATATCTCCGTCACTTTGATCGCTGGAATACCCCGATTCTGAAGGCTTTGAATAGCCCCCTCGAACTGAGCTTCCAGGTGCAATCCGGAGTAAACCACCACGTCGGATTCCGTAAGCAGATTGACGTCCTGAGGCGATGGCTTGTAAAGATGTGGATCGATGGCCGGGCCATCCATAATGGCAGTCACCTCGACGTGATCGCCTCCAATCTGCAGGACCAGATCCTTGACGATGTTTGATGTGCAGCTAACCCGAAGCTTGCTCGAAGCGGACTCATGGCTATCGATCGAGCTTGTGGAATCCGGGGACGAGCAGCCGGCAACAATGATCCCCAGCGAAGAAATCGCCGTTAACGTGATGCTTGAACGCGTGTTTGGAGTATTCATACATTTTCTGATACCCAAATTCATTTTTTTGATCAATCAAAACATGAAGAATCGGCATCGATTCTTCTCATTTTCACACGTCAGATGTCCACAAGATGGTCACTAAGCTGCCTGAACTCGTGGACAGACACAGGTTGATCAAAACCCGGAAGACCGGCCCACTGCATGAGAACCGCGACCGGATTCGACGCCCAGAGATGATTCCATACAACACCGATGCACCACTTTATCATCTGCCAATTGGAACAGCCCTGCTCATGTTCGCCAATCTGGCCTGCTTTGCAGTGCATGGCCCGCTCGACGGTCTGAATCCCTGGATCCTGGCATTCGGCAACACACTGAATCCGCTTGAATGGCTTTCGAGTCTGTTCGCACACGACGGTGCGGTTCATTTGGCGGGCAACATGTACTTCCTGGCAGTATTCGGAGTCATCGTCGAGGGAAAGCTGGGTTGGAGGCGATTCGTGCCTCTGTATTTATCCATCGGGCTGATCGATTCCGGGCTCACGCAACTGATCATGCTGCCGGCGTCAGGCGGTGGAGCTGTCGGCGCATCTTCTGCGATTATGAGCCTGATGGCCATTTGCCTGGTCTGGGCTCCCCGGAACGAACTCAGCCTGGCGTTCTGGTGTCTGTTTCGACTGCTGCTGTTTGAAGTTTCTATTTTCGCGTATGCAATGTTCTACATCGTCTGGGAGACCGTCTGGCTGGTGCTGTTCCAGTTCCAGATGAGTACGCCTGCTTTGCATCTCATTGGGATCGCTGTTGGCCTTGTGGCAGGAGCGCTTTATGTGAAAAAAGGATGGGTCGACTGTGAGAACTGGGATCTATTTGCTGTAATGGCGGGCACCTACGGCCGCTTTGGCGACGAGGCCACGAGGCCACGACGGTCGGCAGCCACACCGACGCGGCATTGCTGTTTGGCAAAGATGTCGATGTCGCACAGTTGCCGGTTCCGGAGCCTCGCCAGCCAAGCCACCTGCCCGGTTCCAAATTGCAGCACGTTGACCGTCTCATCGACGACAGCAAATTCTTCGAAGCTTCCGAAGAGCTGTTTTCGCTGCGAATCGGGGACGGGACTGAGCTGCTAACAGAGTCGCGACTCCGTCGATTGGCAAGCGGTTTGCAGGATGCGAATGCGGTCGATGAGGCTGAAGTCTATCTACACGAGTACCTGGAACGCTTTAACGATCGTGCCGATTGGTGCCGACTGCGCCTGGCTCAGATCTTGCTGCACGACCGCAGGAGGCCAGACGCCGCCCTGAAACGCCTCAATCAAGTCCGACTGTCTCGTCTGACTGCGGGACAGCAGAAGCGGGCCAAAAACGTCGCTGCAGCTGCGAAACGACTGGTCAATTCAGGAATCGAGGACGCTGATGACGAACTCAACCGGGACTGACGGACCGCATTCACTCGACCGGCAAAACGATTTGACCACCGCCTGTCGGACAGGATCCCTGGTCACTTGATGTAAAATAACAACAAACTGCATTTCTTCGCTCATTTCGGAATCTAGACAACTGTTCCGGCAGGCCGGCGATCTCCATCACAATCGTGTATTTCCCCCACGTCTTCCTTGCTTAACCACGGCATGGAATGGAATACTGGGGAATACTGGGGAATACTGGGGAATTTGGGGATGACTGTCGCGATTAGCGAGGGTCAAAATTTTAAATGCACGCTCGCCGAGAACGGAATCGGGCCGGGCGTCTCTAAACTGGGTGAGCAAAAGTGTCTTCAAAAACACTGGAGCCAGTCGCGGTTGTCGGTATTGGGTGCCGATTTCCGGGGGCTGGCAATGCGGACGAATACTGGAAGATGATTGAGGGCGCAGGAACGGCGATTTCGCCGTTGCCGGAGTCCCGTCTTGATCGCGGCCTTTATTACCATCCGGAGAAAGGCCGAATCGGGAGTACCTATACCGAACTCTCGGGGCTGGTTCCGGAAACGCCGTTCGATCACAATCGCTTTCCGATTCCGGATGAATTGGTATCGGCGTACGACAGCGTGCATCTGCGGATGCTCGAAGTCTGCTGCGAAGCGGTGCAGAGCGCGGGCATGGACCCGTTGTCTGGACTGGGCGGATCACGGACCGGCGTGTACATCGGTAATACCAGCGGCAGCACGATGGCTGGTGACCTCACGTTCGGCACACTGTCGACGGAAGTGATCTCGAGGTTTCGAGATGCTGAATTCGCCGACCTCCCGGCAGACTTGCGAGAACGAGCGATCCAGAGTGCGATCGCCAGGATCCACGCAGAATCACCGGTGCGGAATGCCAACGGCGGACCGAATGTCGAAGCGCACGATGTGTCAGTGTTGGTAAGTCGTGCCATGCAGCTGGATGGTCCGTCAGTGGCCGTTGACGCAGCATGTGCATCATCACTGATTGCCACCGCACAAGCTGTCTTTGCCCTCCAGCGGGGCCACCTGGACATGGCGATTGCCGGAGGCTGTTCGTTCAGCAAATGGTTCGCATTGATTCTCTTCTCGCAGGCTCAGTCGATCAGTGGCACTGGCACGCGACCGTTCGACGAGAGTGCCGACGGCCTCATCAGTTCAGATGGGTATGCGGCAATCATTCTGAAACCACTGGCGAAGGCCCAGGCCGACGGCGACGAGATTCTGAGCGTCATTCGCAGCATGTCCGTTGGATCGGACGGCAAGGGCAAGAGCCTTTGGGCACCGCGTCGCGAGGGACAGATTCACGCGGTGCGCAAAGCGTACAATGCGGCAGTTACAGCCGGAAGTCTGCAGTACATTGAATGTCATGCCACGTCGACTCAGGTTGGCGACGCAACGGAGATTTCAGCACTCAATGAAGCCATGCAGGGAGCATTTGCCCCCGGTCAGAAGATTCCCATTGGCAGTGTGAAGGGTAACATCGGTCACACGCTGGAATGTGCTGGTCTGGCCGGCATGTGCAAGACCATTCAGGCTCTGCGCCATGGCGTTGTTCCTCCACAACCGTCAATCAGGACTCTCAACCCGGACATCGCATGGAATGACATTCCATTCTATGTGCCCACGTCGCCTGAGCCATGGAATGAACTCAATCAGCACGGTGTACGTCGAGCGGCCGTGAATGCATTCGGCATCGGTGGTCTCAACGCGCACTTTGTGCTTGACGATCGCCCCGAACCCAGGAGAGCGACTCAGGAGGTTGTTCCGGCGGACGTTCAGCCTGCAGTCTCGGCAACCGATGACGACCTGATCGCTGTCATCGGTGTGGGAGTCATCGCTCCTGATGCCAATAATCAGGAGGAATTCTGGTCGCTGGTGTCCAGCGGCAGATCGGCCATCAGCGAAGTGACGGATGACCGATGGATGTCAGAACATTATCACAAGGCGGAAGTCGGCCCACGATCATCGACATCGAAGATGGGAGGATTCGTTCGCAACTTCGAGTTCAACTGGAAGAAACATCGCATCCCGCCGAAGCAGATTCAAAACAGCAATCCACTGCAGTACATGCTGCTGGATGCGGCCGATCAGGCATTCATTGATGCGGGTCTGGGTGATATGAAGTTCCCACGGGAACGGGCCAGTGTGGTGGTGGGCACGTTGTTTGGCGGCGATTTTTCCAGCCACATGCAGGTCGGACTTCGGCTTCCGGTTGTGGAACGCGAACTGAAAAAGGCGCTGATCGCCGACGGAATCGACGAAGCACAGGCTGACGAGATCGTGGCTCGGTATCGTGAGCACGCAATCAACATCTACCCGGCGGTCCGCGACGAGACGGGCAGCTTCACCAGCAGCACTCTGGCATCACGCCTGACAAAGACGTTCGATCTCATGGGCGGTGCCTGGGCGATCGATGCCGGCGATGTATCATCTTTCATTTGCCTGCAGGCAGCGGCTGACATGCTGCTCACCGGCGCCTCAGACATGGTGATGTGTGCAGCCGGACAGCGCAGCATGGACATTTCTTCGTTCGAGCTGATGGATCTGCAGGGTAATCTGTCAAATGGTGACGTCTCACCGGCATTTGGCTCGTCCCAGAATGGTGGTGTGCCAGGGGAGGCCGTTGGAGTCGTCCTGCTGAAGCGACTGGCCGATGCGGAACGGGACGGCGACCGAATTCGAGGTGTGATTCGTGGCATCGAAGTTTCTTTCAACGACAAAAATCGCGCCGAGGGAGTTGCGAAGAACTTAAAGCGACTGCTGCCGGCTGATGGCCCTGCTGCTCGGATCGATGCCGTCGAAGTCGCTCGTGTGTGCGACCCTGCTCTCGACGCAGCAGAGATCGAAGCCCTGCAGCAGTCACTGCCAGCTCAACCGACGTCGCTGTCGCTGGGGTCGACATCAGGCCAGATCGGGTATTCGCTGAGTGCCAGCGGAATGATCTCTGTGATTAAGGCCATGCTGGAGCTGGAACATCAGTCGGTGGCTCCTGTCACGGCCGGAGCTGAACCTTGTGAACTCATTCGCCACAGTGGAAACCAGTTCAATTTGCCCCAACAGGCATCCCAACTTGGCAATCAACTGCCTCCGGGTGCCGGACGAATCCTGGTCAGCAATATCGATCCGGTCGGGGCGGTTGGACATCTGATTGTTGAAGGGGTGAACGAACGAATGAACACATCAACTCCAGCACCTGCCGCAACGTCGGCAGGTGCTCACGATCAAGCCACTGCCGAACCGACGTCACTGCAAATCGTACGCATCGCTGCACAATCGACTTCAGAACTGGAGGCCGTCGCTGCGGCCGGTTCGGTGGATGGAGCGGCAGACTTCGGGCCGGCTGACAAGGTTCGTCTGGGAATTGTGGCCACTGGAGCAGACGATCTTGCTCGAAAGTTGCCAGCCGCCAAAGTGGGTCTGGCGGACTACCAGCGTCGCCATATCCTCGCTGACAATGGCATCCTGATCACCGACCCGGGCCGATCCGCCCTGGCGGCCGGTGCCCAGGGACTGGCTGCGATCAACACGATCCTGAGTGTGATGAGCGTGGACCTCAAAACATTACGTCCACAGCCCACGGTCGAAGGCTACAGTGTTCCGGGCGGGTATTCCTGCAAGGCGGTGCGGCCGATTGCGCTGCGAATGGTGATGCAACTGGCCCAAATGATGAAAGAACCATTTCCCGACCGGTCGATTTCTGGAATTGGTGGGATCGAATCG
>JBDOMX010000122.1:0-9701 GCA_039831615.1 Planctomycetaceae bacterium | reverse complement strand
TGGCAATCAGTTACTGCTGGACCGTTCACGTCTGGTCCATCATGCGTTTCATGGGTTTGAGGCTGAGGTTGGCTGTTATCTGGCGACTGGTTCGACCCCGTCACTGGCCAGTATTGGCTATTACCATTTCTCCAGCGAGCAGTTGCCCAAATTGGCCGGCTGGAGCGGTCGACTGCAGGCTGTGATCTTTGACGGCTTCTCGGCCGGTCTCAATGTCACCAGCGACTCTGAGACGGACACCAGTGTACTCGCTAACCTGACCTACGAATTCAACAATGCGCCGCCGGAGACCGGGACCGGCATTCGGCGTCGCCTGCTCAATTCGGTTCAGCGGCACTATCACGTTGTCCGCCGGGAAGTCCCGGTGTTTGATCCACTGCCGGCAACACTCACGTCAACAGGGGCAGAGGTTCGTGTCGTCCATGCGAGCTCGGCCGGGGCGGCACCGGGCAACGGTGCGTTCGAAACACCGTTCACGGATGTTGCCAGCGCGGCTGCATCTGCGGCAACCGTTCCCGACAGCATCATCTTTGCGCACGGGGGCAGCGTGTTCAATGGCCAGTCAATCGTTGTTCCGGACGGAGTACGGTTCCTCGGTGAAGGCCAGACACATCAGATCAACACGGCAGAACTTGGAAACATCACACTTCCGGCGGCTTCGGGCATTGCGGTGGCTCCGATCATTGCAAATTCACCGGTGGGTCTCGCCGCCATCTCCGCCGGCAGCATGACAGAAATCAACGGCCTGACCGTGCAGAACGCGGGTGGCACAGGGATTCTGGTCAATGGCATCAACAGCAGCAGCCTTGTCAGCAACGTTTCTGTCAATGGTGCTGTGGACGGTGTGAGGGTCACCGGCAATACAGGCACATCGATCAACTTCGTCGACCTGACGGTCGCCAATACCACTGGTACCGGAATCTTCGCTCAGAACACCTCGGCAAACTTCAGCGGCACCACCACCGTCAACGGGACGGCCGCTGACGGCGTGTTCATCGGGTCAACACAGAACGCTCAGGCCGTGACATTTGCCGGACCGCTGAACATCTCAAACTCCGGTCTTGCCGGGTTGCGGATGGCGAACAATGCTGATGCCTCATTGATCAGTTTCAATGACGCCGTGACGGTGACAACAACGGCCGGACACGGAATTCACTTCGACCGCAACGCAGATGAAGCTCTGGCGGTCTTCTCCGGACCGACCACCGTGACCGGAGCCGGCGGCGACGGAATTCATATTTCGAACGTTGACCCAGGCGGCACTCTGCTGACTGCGACGCACATCAATTTCCAGGGCACAACAACCGTCAACACGTCGACCGGGGCAGGTGTTATGGTGGACAATCACGGGGGAAATGTGGGCTTTCAGAATCTCCAGGTCCTGAACTGGACCCCCAGTGCCATCGTGATCAACAACAGCACGGGAGATTTCACCGTCGTCGATCCGTTAAATCTGAACAATGTGACCGGATCACTTGCGGCAACGATTCTGCTGTCGAACGCGACCGGTTCCACGACATTCGGCGATGTGACAATTACCGACACTTCGCGCGGTGCGCTCGGCAACGCAAGCGTGAGTATTCTTAACAGTAACACCGGTGTCGATTTTATCACGTTCAATTCGCTCAACGTCACCACAAATCAGGGGAGGGGCACTTTCGGCGCAGAACGCCGGCTTTACCAACGGTCGACTGCGAATCAACGGAGGTACACTCAATTCGACAGGCGGGCCAGCTGTGGCGCTGAACAGCATCAGCACCGAAGTCACATTTGAAAGCGTGTCCGTGACCAACAGCAACGACGGGATCAATCTGTTCAACGTCAATCAGTCAGCGTTTGGTCAGTTCTTCCGCGTCACGGGAGACGGTGTTACGGCCGGGTCCGGCGGTACGATGACGGCGGTGAATCGAGGCCTTGTGATCGATCAGTCGCGGAATACGTCGTTCAGTTTGATGAACATCGATGCGAATGTCACGGGCGTGTTTACCGACGGCGACAACAGCGAGCAGCCTGAAAATCTGTCTCTTACCAGTCTCAGTCTCACGAACTCCACAAACGCTGCGAACTGGCGAGGATTCGACATCAACTGGGGCTCCGCGGCACACTTCGACGTCATGAATGTGTTCACAAACAATTCGATCGTCAGTGCCGGAGCCAACAGTACCGGAATGCGAATCAACATCGATCGGGCCAATCCACAGGTGGACTTCACGATCGGTGGCAGCAACATCAACCTCACTGGCGCCGGGTCGACCGGGATTCAGCTGATTACGAATGGCTTTGGTCCCATACTGCCTCAGAACAGTGGAGGCATTGGTTTGACAGCGGCAGCGAACAACACGGTGGTGGCACCGGTGATTCTGAACACTGTCCCGCAAAACGGTGCGACGATCGAGGGGCAACTACTGATCAACAACGTCCTGCAGCCTTAAGGGAAACGCGTGCTGGCCTGGCACAAGTCAGGATGATGGCAGGCGGGCTGTTAATGACGCTCTGACCGGGGCTGGGTGTCCTTCCACCGTTTGCTTTGAATCATGTGGATCCAGGAAATCCTCGAGCGATTCGAATGTCATCCAGTCGGTACGTCGTTGTTCAGTTGATGTCGTCGGCGTGACATCAATCACCTGGATGTTGCGGAATCCCGTTCGCTGGAGCCACAGCATCAGCATCGATGGTGACGGGATGAACCAGACGTTGCGCATTCGTGCATAGCGATCCTGCGGTACCAGCACGATGGCATCATCGGACTCGACAATCGGAGTTTCCAGGACGAGCTGTCCACCGGACTTGAGTGATTCTCGGAGCATCTGCAGGTGGTCAATGGGACTCGTGCGGTGATAGAGAACCCCCATCGAAACCGCGATATCGAAGGCATTCAGTCGCGGCACGAGACACGCATCGGTCAGCGGCAGGACGTAGTGGCGAGTGTCTCCTGCCAGACGCCTGACAACTTCGTGCTGCATAACGAACAACAGGAATGGATCCAGCCCAATCACGGAGTGTGCGCCGGCGTCCAGCATTCGCCAGCCGAAATAGCCATTGCCGCAACCGACGTCCAGTACCTTCCGGTCGCGCCATTCCACACAGTCAGCAATGCGATCCCACTTCAAATCGGACCGCCATTCGGTGTCGATTGCCACTCCACCGATTTCAAACGGGCCTTTGCGCCAGGGACAAAACTGCTGGAGGAATTCTCGCCGGCTCGCCGGCTCGGTGCTGTCGGGGGTCTGCTGAGTAATGTCGACTCGCGAACTCTCAGGCGTCACATGATTGAAACAGTTTCCCGACCCCGTCCACTGTGGCACGACGACACGGCCGGCGTTGATGGACCACGAGCGCTGGTCCCGCGCGGAGATGTGTTGCAACAGTTCCAGCCACCGCGTTAACAGTCCGTGGCGGTCCGAACGCAGCGCATCCTGACAGCCCCTGCGAATGGACTCCGCCCACGTTCCATGACCTTCGTCCGCCAGTTGCCCAAAGAGGCGTTCGAAGTCAAAAAGTCGGGCACCGTCAGAGGGCATCTCGAAAGCCCAAAACGACCAGCAGGCAGGGACCACTGTGGATCACATTGATCCCGGCGTTTTCGGCTGCGGCCACAGCCGCCTCATTTTCCGCTCCCGGCTGCATCCAGATATGCCCGATGTTTTGCTCAATCGCTTGCTGAACCACCGCTTCGGTAATGACTGGTGGGGTAATCACAGAGATCCCGTGAATCGGGTGCTCAATGTCGCTGATCGCTTTTACAGCGGGCAGACCTTCGACTTCCGTGGCGTTCGGATTGACCGGCGTGACTGACATTCCTTTCTGCAGATAAGTGCGGAGGACCATGTTGCCATACTTGGAGCGATCGGTCGAAGCTCCCACAACAGCAAAGTGCGCACCATCGAGAAACGCGGCGATGTTGGGTTCGTTCATCACGGAGCCTCCAATGGCAGGGACGAGTGATTCGGAAAGATGACGTTCAATTGCCTGGATGCGACCGGGCCGAAAAGATTTGCAACCCGGTCACTTCTTACACATCGACGTGGAACCGATTCGACTGACTCAGGAAGGTTTCCGGGTTGTGCAGAGTCACTCGATCAATGATTTCGTCAGTGTGCCCTCGCCGTTTCATCTCCAGTCGGGCTTTCGGCACCGCCAGTGGATCGCTGCAGCCCCAGTCACCGGCCGAGTTCATCCAGATGCGTTCGGAACCGTACATTTCGATGATGTCCACGGCACGTTGCGGGGTGACTTTTGTGTCGGGATACAGTGTCATGCCCGCCCAGAATCCTCGGTCCAAAACTTCGCACACGGTGTGTTCTTCGACATGGTCGATGAGAATCCTGCCTGGTTCAATGTCGCTTGCCGACAATGCATCCATGATAATGCGGGTTCCCTTGAGCTTGTCTTCCAGATGAGGGGTATGCACCAGGATCATCTGATTGTGCTGTTCTGCCAAAGCAATTTGTTCTTCGAGGATGATCAGTTCATTGCGCGTGTTTTTATTCAGTCCGATTTCGCCGATGCCCACCACATTCCCCTTGTCCAGGAACTCGGGAATCAGTGATACGACTTCCCGGGCAAATCCCGGATCGTCGGCCTCCTTCGGATTGATGCACAGCCAGGTGAAGTGCTGAATGCCAAATTGAGCTGCCCGGCGTGGTTCGTACTCCGTCAGCTGCCGAAAGTAGTCGTAGAAACCCTGAGCGGACGAACGATCGAATCCAGCCCAGAATGCGGGTTCCGTGACGGCGATACAACCGGCTTGCGCCATACGCTGATAGTCATCCGTGGTGCGGGAGACCATGTGGATGTGAGGGTCGATGTATTTCATGTGTCGGCTCCGTCCACCAACGATATTGGTGCCCCGGAGGCCCCTTTCATGCCTTCAGCGGACTGCGGAAGTTGTTCCGTGTGGTCGCTGAGCAGGCTCAGGATTCTGGCGGCTCGCTGCGGCTGTCCATCCGACAGAATTTCAAGAGCGCGATGAAATGACGACTCGCGGAAATCCACGGCGTCGTCCGGTGCCGCGCGATCGAGTCTGTCCAGAAACGCCGCAACGTCGATTAGCCGCGCTCGATGTTCCATGAAGTATGCATCAATGACTTCGGTTCGTGTCATTGGACAGGTAGGGGCAATGTCAGCTGGCAATGTTATGACTCCATCAGTCCCAGACGTTCCAGTTTTGTGCGGCATTCATCGCGTTCACGGCTGCGTTTGAGCGGCTCCCAGGTGGGATCCTGTGCGGCCAGAAATGCGTCCTCCGAATAGGGAACTCCGGGATCGCCTCCAGCCGACAACCGCTTAATCACGCCAATGTCCAGACGCGTCAGGTGCATCGACTGCATTCGATAGTCCAGAAAAGCCTCCCACACAACAGGAAACAGTGGCTGAACAATCTGCTCGCCGATCGCCGTGGCGTAGTTGCGAATTTCCAGCTGAGCGTGATGGTCCATCCGCAGCGCCAGAAAATGCAACAGGTTGTGCAGATCAACTTTCCAGTAGGCTTCGGTGTAAGTCGACAGCGGCAGGTCTTTCCTCGCCTGTTCTCGCGCCACGCCCAGGTCAATGCGTTCCTGATAAACAGACCGGATCCTGTCCTGCAATTCAGTTTCCTGCGCCGTCAACTGAGCTCCGACGTCGCCCGGCAGCGCTCCGCCACTTCCCTGGCGGTTGGACTCGGCTTGTGTTCGCCATTCGTCCGGCTCCGTTGTCTGTGATGCATCGATCGCGAGCGAATAGCGGGTACTGTACTCATTGACGTTGGCCGTTCGGTGACGGATCCACTGGCGCCAGCAATCCATCGGCACGCGAATCAGCAACTTAACTTCTGCCATTTCAAATGGCGTCGTATGGCGGTGTCGCAGAAGATAGCGGATCAACGTTCGATCATCGGAGACCTTCTTCGTCCCCTCTCCGTAGCTCACCCGAGCCGCCTGAACAACGCTGCTGTCATCTCCCATCACGTCGACAAGGCACACGAATCCGTCATTGAGAACCGGAAATTTCTTCCATCTCAGCTCATCCACTCGCTGTCGGTGATCATCGGGGGACTGTGCTGTCGTCATGTTTGTCTCGTGTGGTCCCAGGCCGGCTGACCACTGATTCCACTGATTACTTCACGGCATGGCAGAGTCTCGTCCGGCCGCCGGGACCTGCCTGTCCACAATCCGTATCAGGATGGGGGGCACGGAATGTAGGCATTTGAAGTACTGATTTCTATCGGATAGAACCGCCGCTCCGACAAATGTTAAGTTGCCCGTGCCCGATTCTCGATCGACGCCAGTTTCTCAAGGGAAATAGCTGATGACAGGCCTGACCGGAACTGTGATCCATTATCGATTCCTGGACGAAACGCCCGTGGGCCGGTTATTGCTGGCAGCCGACGATCGTGGCCTGCGATATCTGCTCTTTGCAGGAGGACGTGAATTCAGCCGACTCCGGCTGCCACCGGAACCCACCGAACCTTCTGACGGCGATGTCTGGCGGGCGGACACCGGCCAACTCGATGAAACGGTCCGTCAGCTGCGAGCGTACTTCTCCGGGAACCTGACGCAGTTTGCCCTGCCGCTCGCACCGCAGGGCACCGACTTTCAAAGCAGAGTCTGGGCTGCTCTGTGCGAAATCCCGTGGGGCGAAACAATGACATATGGCGAGCTGGCATGCCGAATCGGTCAGCCGACAGCGTCTCGGGCCGTCGGTCTGGCCAATGGTCGCAATCCGATTTCCATCCTCATCCCCTGTCATCGCGTCATCGGTCGCAGCGGACACCTGGTGGGCTACGGTGGCGGTCTGATTACCAAGCAGGTGTTGCTGGAACTTGAAAACTCGTGGCCGATTCGTCGTGAACATCAACCGACCTTGTTCGAGAATCGGAAGACACCAACCCCGCCAGGCGTCGCGGCAGCCGCGATCGGTACGAACGAATGACTGACGAAATCGAGATCGTCCACGCTCTGCCAGATCACACTGATGATCTTGCACCGCTGTTTGATGCCTACAGGTGCTGGTACGGAAAATCGAGTGATCTCGCCGGCGCTCAAGGTTTTATCCGGCAGCGTCTGACGTCAAATGAATCTGAGATTTTTTTCGCTCGCCGCCAGCATCAGCCCGTCGCCTTTACACAGCTGTATCCGACGTTTTCGTCGGTGTCGATGGGCCGCGTCTGGATCCTCAATGATCTCTACGTTGTTGAATCTGTCCGACGTGAGGGTGTGGGAACTGTCCTGCTGGAAACCGCCGCCGAGTTTGCTCGAGCTCTGGGAGCAGTTCGCCTTCAGCTGGAAACCAAACAAGACAATGTGGCTGCTCTGGCTGCTTATGAAGCTCTGGGCTGGACACAGGATTCCGATTTTCTGCACTACTCGCTGGACGTGAGTGAAACCGATGATTGACGGCGAATCAACGTTCAACGACGGCCACCTATTCCTGATTCGCCAGGATTGCGTCGGCTTCATCGGCGCCGATGAGTGAATCTCCGTCGCCGTCCAGTTGATCGAACTGTGATCGAGTGCCTAAAAACTCTCGACGAGACAGGTCGCCATCCTGGTTCCGGTCCATACGACGGAACCATTGCGGCCCTGACAGGCTTTCGATGCCCGGGAGAATCGCATCGGTCGACGCCATTTCCATGTTCATCGACTGTGCTCCCTGTCGTTGCCAGGCAGGTTTCCCCAATCCGATCTGCAGCACGTAACTGGTTCCCAGTTCCGATTCCGCCAGCTGCCCATCGTCATTGACGTCGTACTGTTCGAGGACTGCCCGGCCTTCCTGAAGCTCACGCTGCGCCAGTCGACGGTCAAGATTTCGGTCGAGCAGTGAAAACAGCGTCTTGCCGTCCTGTTTCACACTGATTTCGATCTGGCTTTGTTGGGCAATGGTGTCAGTCTCGATCCAGGCCACTAATTCGTCGCGCGACAGTTGATCGTCTTCGTCGATGTCTGCCCGCGTAAAATCGACTGTCAGTTGAGCTTCTCCCATGCTGGACGACATTTCGGCAAACTCTTCTTCTGATAGAAGGTTGTCGCGATCTTTGTCAGCGACGGCGAAATGCTGCCCAAGGAATCCGCCGAGGACGAAGCTGGCTGTACTCGACCCGCCATGTGAACGGATCTCGATCGGCATGTCGTCCACACGCAGCGCTACTTTTCGTACTCGATTGAATTGCTGTCCTCGCCGGTTTGTTTCTCGAATCGGTTTGACACGACAAAAACGACGGGCGAACGGAGATGCTTTAATATCGATGTGACTTTGCCCGGCCGTTGCCGACAACTGAATGTCCCATGTCAGATGGGCTGACCGATGGCCAAGATACTCTCGGAACTCGGACGCACTCAATGTCCGGTCTGAGTCTTCATCAAAAGGCGCCAGCAGCTGAGGATGAGTCCTCATACTGGAAAATGGAACCTGTTGACTCTCGCCGCCATAGCGTCGAATCACCCGCTCCGTCACCTGGCTGAGCGAGTCGATACTGTCGAGTTGAACGAACGGCAAATCGGCGGCTTCGGGTGTCACGGCCGCGAGTTGATTTCGAGGATCGCGAAATGGCAGCAACTCCGTGGCACTCAACGTCTGATCATCGTCGAGATCCCGGAATCGCAGTGTTTTTACTCCGGCTGCCAGTTCTTCCGGACCGACACTCCCATCGCCGCTGGTATCGAGCAACTCGCCGAGTCGCACTGCCGCCGCCGGACGCACGGACTGAGCCACCACCTGTAAACTCCGATCAAGCTGTCCGCTGAACCAGGGATCGAATTTCTCACGAGGAACTTCTGCAGGAGCGTCCGCGACCGCCGGTTCAAACAGTTTTTCGCGGGCGATCCGTGCGGCGATGGCGGCGACCGATTCCATGCCCAGCATCTCCGCGAAGCGTTGCGGAATCCGGTTGATTTCTCGAACCGTCAGGCCACCCGAACGATCCACATCCAGCTGCTGCGAAAGAAATTCCGCCACCCATGCTCGATAGGGTTTCTGATTCACCGTAATCTCTAAGTCGACCAAAACCGGCCCCTTCGGCGCGAAAATGACGAGCGAAATCCGGTCGTTGAGGCTGGCGGGTTCGCCGGAGCGAGCTGGATGGCTGACCAGACAAAGGGCTGCCAGCAGCGCTGACAGACATGGTCGCAGCGACGGAGCTGCAGGTCCCGGTGGACATCGGTCCTGCCACGCGACTGACGGTGTATTTGGAGCGAAAGAACTGCTCATTGCCATTTGAACTCCGTGGAATTCAAGCGTTCATAAAGCCTGTTACGGCTGTCTCGACACTGTCAATTCGACGGATTCTGTATCAGCACAAGATGGTACCCGTCGAAGCCAACAGGTTGATACCCGGAACAGGAGAATCTGTCTGTCAATTCCGCGATGGCAGCGCCCGGTGTGTGCCTGGCTCTCCGGCCAGCATCCATCTCGTTGACTCCATCCCGTCTGATCAGGCGACTGGTCAGGAAATAATATCAGTGATCACGTTGCCGCGGTCGATGTCCAGGCGTTTGCGGCCGGGGACTTCAAGTCTGGTGTTGTCAAGACCCAGCAAGTGCAGCACCGTGGCATGCAGGTCGTGAACATCGATCGGGTTCTCGACCGCCTTGTAGCCGAAATCATCGGTCGCCCCGTAGACCATGCCCGGCTTGATCCCGCCACCCGCCAGCAACAGCGAGAAGCCATGCGAGTTGTGGTCTCGACCCTTACCCGAGGTACCATCGTCGTTCATCTGCACCGTC